>NZ_CP170454.1:0-252500 GCF_042493225.1 Qipengyuania rhodophyticola
TCTGGAATAATGACAACAATTGAGGCTGCTATGCTGACCCCCAAAAATCATCCCGCTGATGCTTATCGCCGCGTCGAAGTGGACGCCCGCGTCGAGGGCGCAGATGGCATTGGTCTTACGCGTATCTATCTTGAACATGCCTTGGATGAGCTCGACCGCGCCTCACGCGCGCATCATCGCGGCGACCGAATAGTGATGAGCGATGCTTTGACCAGAGCGGCTAACGGCATTGCTGGCCTTGGCCTTGGGGTGAGTGATGACAACCCGATGCGTGAGCCCTTGCGGCACCTCTACGGCTCTGCAGAAACCGCTGTTCGCGCCAGCATCACGCAGTTCCGTGATGATGTGATCACCCGTGTACGCTATGATCTGCGCGATATTCTGGCCTTGTTTTAGCGTGCATTTGTGCGTGCAGTGCGCGCGCTCTATAGCGTCAGGGTAACTCGCCAATCACTGAGGAATTACCCTGATGAAAACCCGCGCCGCCGTTGCCTTTGAAGCCAAGAAACCGCTCGAAATTGTTGAGCTGGATCTGGAAGGGCCCAAGGCCGGCGAAGTGCTCGTAGAGATCATGGCGACGGGCATTTGCCACACCGATGCCTACACGCTGGATGGGCTCGATAGCGAGGGGCTATTTCCCAGCATTCTGGGGCATGAGGGCGCGGGCATTGTCCGCGAAGTGGGCGCCGGCGTGACCAGCGTCGTGCCCGGCGATCACGTCATTCCGCTTTACACGCCAGAGTGTCGCCAGTGCAAAATGTGCCTCTCGGGCAAGACCAATCTGTGCAGCGCAATCCGTGAGACGCAAGGCAAAGGATTGATGCCCGATGGCACCTCTCGTTTCAGCTATAAAGGCGAGACGATCTATCATTATATGGGCTGCTCGACCTTTTCCAACTTCACTGTTCTACCCGAAATCGCGATTGCGAAAATCCGTGACGATGCGCCGTTTGAAAGTGCGTGTTACGTCGGATGCGGTGTGACCACAGGCGTTGGCGCAGTGACCAATACGGCCAAGGTCCAACCGGGCGATAATGTCGTGGTGTTCGGGCTTGGCGGGATCGGCCTCAATGTCATTCAGGGTGCCAAAATGGCGGGGGCGGACCGGATCGTGGGCGTCGACATCAACCCGTCCAAACGCGAATGGGGCGAGAAGTTTGGCATGACCGATTTCGTCAATCCCAAGGAAACCGCCGACGTGGTCGCGCATCTGGTTGAGCTACTCGATGGCGGGGCAGACTATAGCTTCGACTGCACGGGCAACACCGATGTCATGCGCGATGCGCTGGAATGCTGCCACAAGGGATGGGGCACCAGCATCATTATTGGCGTGGCTGAAGCGGGCAAAGAAATCGCCACGCGGCCGTTTCAACTCGTGACTGGGCGCAATTGGCGCGGCACCGCCTTTGGCGGGGCGAAGGGTCGCACTGATGTGCCCAAAATTGTCGATTGGTATATGAACGGCAAGATCGCGATTGACCCGATGATCACCCACACGCTGACGCTGGAGGAGATCAATAAGGGCTTCGACCTGATGCATTCAGGCGAGAGCATTCGCTCAGTGGTTGTTTACTAGGCTCTATCCAAACGAGGTTCGCTTAAACGAAGAAGCCCCGCCCCACTATGTCATCGAGACACAATGGAACGGGGCTCCAGTATGATCTGTTCCGATCCTTACTTAAGGTCAGAACCGTCAATGGTCGTGAACTCAGTCGCAGCCTTGGCGTTCGCTGCCATCACATCTTCAGGCGATGAAATCAGGCCAATTTCGCCCAGTCCGGCGCCCGGCACCCATAGCTTGGTCCATTCGGCCAGATACTCTTTGAGACCCGGGATCGCATCGATATGCGCTTTCTTTACATAGACATAAAGCGGGCGCGCACCATTGTAGGCAAAGCTCGAAATGTTCTCATATGTCGGGTCGACGCCGTTGAGCGACAGTCCCTTTACCTTGTCGGCATTTTCTTCGAGATAAGAATAGCCAAAGATACCCATGGCGTTTTCATTGCCTTCGATCTTCTGGACGATCAGATTGTCCTGCTCGCCCTGATCGACATATTTGCCATCCGCGCGAACCTCCGTGCAAACTTGGTCATAGCGATCTTCATCGCTTTCCTTCAGCGCATCCATTTCTGGATTGCTCTCACAACCAACTTCCAGAACGAGTTCTTTCAGCGCATCGCGCGTGCCCGAGGTGGATGGTGGACCGTAAACAAGGATCGGCAGATCAGGCAGTGACGGATCAACATCAGACCACGTTTCATTGGTCTGCTCTTCGCCATAAGGCGTCTTTGCAATCGCTTCATAAACGATCTTTGGCGTGAGATTGATGTCAATTCCGCCTTGCGCAGAGGCAAAAGCAATACCGTCGAGGCCGACTTGCAGCTCGATAATATCCGTCACGCCATTGGCCTGACAATCGGCAAACTCAGAAGCTTTCATGCGGCGTGAGGCGTTGACCATGTCGGTCGTGTCAGGGCCGAGGCCAGCGCAGAACAGCTTCATGCCGCCGCCAGTGCCAGTAGATTCGATGATCGGCGAATTGATGTCCGGGTTTGAGCGTGCGAGCGATTCTGCGACGGCTTTGGCGAATGGGAAAACGGTTGAAGAGCCGACTGCGCGAACTGTGTCACGCGAGCCGCCCGAGCCAGCGTCGCCGCATGCAGTGAGTGCGAGTGCGGAAACCGCAGCGATAAGAAATTTAGGTGATTTCATAGTTGAGTACCCCTTGATGATTATATGCTATCGCTCTTGAGCGAGATTGTTACGGAATGGCGACACTTGCATGACCTTTTTGCTAGGCGCGCTGCGCCGCTGGATTAGTCCTTTGATCGAGCGTTAGAAATCCACTTGGGCTCGAACACCAACAACGCTTGCGTTATATGATGTGCTTCCGGAAGCGGTTGGGAACGCCGCATCATCATAAGACAAGAGCGCGTAATTGAGCAGCAGCCTCGTGTAGTCGGTCATCGTCCAAATCAGCGATGCCTGATAGCTGTCTTGGGTACCTCCGATGATGCCAGCATCGTTCAGATCGAGGTGATCGAAGCGGATGTTGGCCTGGACCGCGCCAATGCCGCCCGCACCGACCGGATTGGCCGGTTTTACGCGGTTGAATGTACCAGATTTGTAGCCGCGCGTATCGCCCTTTGTGAGGAAATAACCCAGCTCAACCGAACCGCCGAAGAAGGAGGGATCTTCAAATCCTTCAGGGCGATTGACGTTTTGCGAATAGCCCTCAACCGAGACGTGGAAAGGTCCGCTGATTGCTGCTGCTTCCAAACCAAAGCCAGTTTCGCTGACGGCGCTAAAGCGGTCTGTGTTGACGAAACGATTATCCGTGAAATGCACCAAGGGGCGCTGGCGATAGCGCACGGTCGCGCCCTCGCCCAGCATGTTGTGGTGGATTGACCCGCCAAGGTGGAGCTGCGTGTCGCCAAGCTTGGGCGCAAACACAAGCCGCCCGTCGAGGCTCCAATTGTTGTTCGGCAGATCCGCGCTGTTATCCGCAAAGACGCCGCCTTGGATCAGCACGTCACCCGAGCTGTATGCTGCCGAGGCACCAATTCGCCGCTCAAAGCCAAACGCATCAGTCCATGCCGAGCGCTCGATAAAGGATGTGTGCAGGCTGCTGGAAAGCTCTTCCAGCCCTTGGAAATTGTTATGCTGGCCCGCGGTCAACGTAAGGCCGCCATCGCTGTACGTTAGAATAGCGTCGGTAAGTGCGACTTCGTCTTCAGCGAAATCTGCTTCGACCTTATAGCCAAAACCGCCAGGGATTTTGCCCGAGACGCCTAAGCGAATGCGGCGAGCCTCGGCGTCAAAGCCGCTGTCTGCGCCAGTTGATGATGGCGCACTGACAAAGCCAGCATCGACATTGATGCGTCCACGCGGCTTGAAAGTCCACCCCCCCTCGCCCTTCAATTCAGGCGCAGCTTTGAAAGTCGCGGTCGGGGCCGATGCGGCAGTGCTTGTCGCAATTTTCACGCTTTCCTGAGCAGAGGCAGAGGCTTCATCTGCCTTCGTCTCGACTGTTTCCAACTCGCTTTCTAATTGCTCGACCCGCGCTGCGAGGCGCGCCAGCTCGCTTTTCAGCGCCTCCAGTTCAGCTGACGCAGAGAGCGATTCCTGCGCGCTCAGAGGAGATGTGAGAGTTGCGCAACATGCCGCAGTCGCGAGGAGCGCGGTCCGAATTTTGTGTGTCATTTATGATCCAAGGTGAGTCGTTGAGTGTTACCGTTGGATGAAGCCTTTATGATGCAGTTATGACGGCTATGTGACAGTCGTTTCCGCAGTGAATTTCATCACGTGGTTGACAGCGTAAGTCACCCAGATTCGGCTATCCCGACCGACTTGAAGGTTCGGCAGTGAAAGGATCGCGAAACTCGTGTAGGGTGCTTTTGTCACTTGGGTTTGGAGGGCTTTGTGGGACTTACTGACCACCCGCTGCGAAGAAGAGCAGTCGATGAGATGCATCTGCGCAGGTTCGCTCCAGTGCCCAAGCAATGCGAGATCAGACAAAGCGTCCGCTTGCTATCGGCAGACGACAGACATGCAGAAGACAATTGGCTGATCGGTGATCGGCCTGATTTTGACGCGTGGGGCCTCCGTGATCGGCATGCGATGGGATCCACCAAAGACAACATCTCATTCATTTGGGAGCGTCATTCAGAGGCAAGCACAATCACGCTGATCCTTCCGCCGGACTGTGCACCCGAAAGGCGCGCGGACTACATCCAGTGGATGGAGTTATCACCGGGCCGCGTCGTTCGAGCGACTAGAGTTTTTGTTGTGCCCGACTTTGGAGACATCGAGGCGCTGCTCGACCACCACAAGATGGACCGGGCCGAGCTCGTTGGCGCCAGCATTAGTGGCGGGCTGAATATCTGGTCTGATTTTGGCATTCGCGATGATGGCTATGGCCGTCTTTTGGTGAATGCCGGCAAGGTCTCCGCAGCCGAACGCGGCCGGATCATTCAGCGCCTGCAAGAACTTGGAAACTATAGGAATATGGCGCTCCTCGGGTTGCCTCTTGTGCAGGAATATGGCCCGCAAGCTGATGCGCTGGAGCAGCAATTGTCCGATCATGCGGAGCGCGTTGCGCTGGCCAAGGACGGTGACCAAGACGATGCTCTTTTGCAGGAACTCATTGAGATCTCGTCCAGATTGGAGGTGATCCGGTCTGCAACCGGCTTTCGCTTGAGCGCCACGGCAGCCTATGCCAGCGTAGCGGCAGATCGCCTCGAGGCTCTTGATGTACAGCAGGTCGATGACTGGCAAAACTTGGCCGAATTTACACAAAAGCGGCTTGTCCCAGCAGCACGTACTTGCTCAGTTTTTACAGAAAGATTGGCCCGGATTGCAGAGCGCATCTCGCGGGTAATGCACACACTTGATGTTCGGGTGGATACGCGCATCAAGGCGCAAAACTTGCTCCTGACCAAGCGGATGGAACGCTCGATTCAAATGCAATTCCGTTTGCAGAGCTTGGTTGAGGGGCTGTCAGTTATCGCGGCTGCATATTATCTGATTGGGTTGATCAGCTTCATCATAAAGGGCGCAGTCGTCTGGCCAGATTGGAACAGTCCAGATGGGCTAATCGCACTGCTCACTTTGCCAGTTATTATCGTAATCTACATGTTCGTTCGACGGACAAAAGGGCTGGTGCTGAAAGACGCAGATTTGGGCTCAGACAAAGACCGAAAGTAAAGTGCATTCTACCGAGTGTAACACCCTTTCAATTCACACATTTTTGGGTTACCTAACGGAAGCCAGAATATGACTTCGGGTTTAGATGGGAGTACTTATGCGTAAGTTTTATGCAATTGCAGGCGCAGCCACCTTGGCGATGGCAACTGCGGCCTGTTCAGGCGGCGCGGAATCGGCAGATGAGCCAGAAGCAGCCGCTGAGACAGAAGAAGTTGTGGAAGAAGCAGTGGCCGATGAAGCCCCTGCTGAGGAAGCGATGGAAGAAGCTGCTGACGAAACAGCAGAAGCAACTGACGCAGCCGCAGGTCCCGCCACAGCGACAGCCGATGGTATCGCATATGCGAGCCTCACCGGTGATGCAGCAGCAGGCAAGCGCGTGTTCGCGCAGTGCATGTCGTGCCACGGTGTCGAACCAGGTGTGAACAAGACTGGCCCATCTCTCGCAGGCATCGTCGGCCGTACAGCCGGATCAGTTGAGGGGTATAACTACTCACCAGCGAACGCGAACAGCGGTGTGACTTGGACCGAAGAGAACATGTATGTCTATCTTGAGGATCCTCGGGGTTACATCCCGAACACGAAGATGATCTTCCCTGGACTTAAGAAAGCTCAGGATCGCGCTGACGTCATCGCTTTCCTAAAAGATCCCACCTGATCTGAGCGATACAATCAAAATAGAAGAAGGGGGCCGATTTTGGTCCCCTTTTTCGTGATACATTGCGTTCGCAGGAGGCTGCTCGGCTTCAGCAAACCGCCGCTAAGCCAAGACTAAGCAGCGACGTCGCGCCGTGCGAGTTCGCATTGTGACCAGATCTCGCTCAGCGCATTGAGCAGCCTGTCGATATCGCCATCGGTGTGCACCGGCGAGGGGGTAAGGCGCAAACGCTCTTCCCCGCGCGGCACAGTCGGATAATTGATCGGCTGAACATAGATGCCGTGATTATCCATCAGCCAATCGCTGATGAATTTGCACTTGTGCGCGTCGCCCACCATCACCGGGATGATATGGCTTGGGTTATCGAGATGGGGAATGCCCATCCGGTCCAGCGCGCCGCGCACTTTAGCGACCCGCTCTTGCTGCTGCTCGCGTTCGGCACTGCTTTCTTTCAGATGCTTGATGCTAGCGCACGCACCCGCCGCAATGGCTGGCGGTAGAGCCGTCGTGAAGATAAACCCGCTGGCAAATGTGCGCACATAATCGCACAGGTTTTTAGACGCTGCGATATAACCGCCCATCACGCCAAACGCCTTGCCCAGCGTCCCTTCAATCACCGTAATCCGGTCCATCAGCCCTTCACGTTCTGCCACGCCGCCGCCGCGCGGACCATACAGGCCCACCGCATGCACTTCATCGATATAACTCATCGCGTTGTGCGCTTCGCAAACGTCAAGAATTTCCGCGATTGGCGCGATGTCGCCGTCCATGGAATAGACGCTTTCAAATGCCACAAGTTTTGGCCGATCAGGATCAAGTGTCGCCAGTTTCCGGTCGAGATCTTCAGGCGAATTGTGCTCAAAAATCATGCGGTCCGCTTTTGAGTGGCGAATGCCCTCAATCATCGAGGCGTGATTGAGCGCGTCCGACATGACCATGCAATTGGGGATGCGCGCAGCCAACGTGCCAAGCGCTGCCCAGTTCGAGACATAGCCCGAGGTAAACAGCAGCGCGTCTTCCTTCCCGTGAAGATCCGCCAGTTCATTTTCGAGCACGACATGGTGATGGTTAGTCCCAGAGATATTGCGGGTGCCGCCCGCTCCCGCGCCGCAATCGTCCAGCACTTGGTGCATTGCGCCCACAACCTTGGGGTGCTGGCCCATGCCCAGATAGTCGTTTGAACACCAGACGGTCACATTGCTCGTTGCGCCATCGACATACCGGGTCGCCTGCGGGAAGTTGCCCGCCTTGCGCTCAATTTCGGCAAAGACACGGTAACGGCCTTCGTCCCTTACGGATTGCAGTTCGCCGCCGAAAAATGTCTCATAGTCCATAGTCTAAGACCCCCTCATCAACCTTCTGTCCTGTCCGCACTTCCGTCAAGGGCCCATTGCCACAAAGCGGAATCTCGGAAGGGAATTGCAAGAAAAATATGTTCAAGTGCTGCGAGTGAACACAGGCAGCAAAGCAGCGCGTTCTGCACCATCTCAGCGGAAGTCGCCGCACTACTGGCACCGTTTGCAAAGTAGAGCGCGAGCCCGCCAATAGCCGCGATGCTGAGCGGCAAAATCGGACTTAGGCGTTTCGGCCCGAAATAACTTTTGAGATATTCAAGATGCTTCGGCAGCAACTCGTCGCTCATATTGGGAACGCCCCAATAGATGTTGAGCTTCGACGAGAGGCGGAAGACGAGCAGCAGGGCAAAAGCATAGGCACCCGTCGGATTTATCGTGAATGCTGCTAGTGAAAGGAGCAGACCAGCGGTCATGGCGAGTGCGATCTCGTGATGGATCAAGGCCATGGTCGCCGCCGAAAAGCGCCTCCAGCCCACGGCATCAGCGGGACACGGAGCACGGTGAGAACCGGCAACCGCACCTGTGAGAAAGCTAATCTCATGCCAGCTCCAAATGAGGAGTCCGCCCAAGAAAGAGGCATATACCGCCCAAGTCGCTGCGGCATTGCTCGTGAGCGCGATCAGCGAAAGCCCAACAATCGCACAAATTCCAGAGATAATCAGCGCCCGCCCTAATGATTGGCGCATGCGGTGATTGATCATCGCGACCAGCCCCGTGCTCACGAACCACAAGGCGACCACCACTGCGAAAGGCAGTCCAAGATCGAATATTTCTACCATGCAGGGGCAAGTCTGATAGTTTCGGGAAGCTCGTTCGCCTTCGGTTTCATGAAGTACATGCGAGCAAATGCGAAGCCAGCTTTCGCCATATATTTGGCCTTGCTCAGCGACCCCATCACGCCGCCGCGTTCCTTCGCATCCTCGATGCCATTTGAAGCCAGCCGGAGGTCTTCCATTGCCTTACGGAAACGCGGATTGTCGGTGTCCAGCTCAACTGGGAATACCTGTTTGCTGATCTCGGTGCAGATCGAGAAAACCTTGTAGCCATACTCCGCCGGATCAACGCCGAGCGCTTTGTGGAACAACGGCCGGTTGTGATCGCGCACATACATCGTCGCATATACCGAGAGCAGGAAGAAGCGGATCCATAGCTTGTTGTGGCCCTTGAGTAACTTGGGATCCGCGCGCAAAAGCAGCGCAAACGCCTCACCGTGGCGGAACTCGTCATTGCACCATTCCTCAAACCAATCGAAGATCGGGTGGAACTTGTTTTCCGGACTTTTGGCGAGCTCACGGAAGATCGTGATGTAGCGCGCATAGCCGATTTTCTCTGACAGATAGACCGCATAAAAAATGAACTTCGGACGGAAATAGGTGTACTTCTTCGTCTTGGTCAGGAAGCTCAGATCAACACCAATGCCAGATCCCTTGAGCGTCTCGTTGATGAAGCCCGCATGGCGGCTCTCGTCGCGGGCCAGGAGCTTAAACAGCTTCTTCATGTCCGGATTTTTCGTGCGGCGGGCAATCTCGGCGTAGAGGATGCAGCCGGAAAATTCTGATGTGAGCGAGCTTGCCAGGAAGTCGATGAACTCCTTGCGTAGTTCCGGCTCTAGACCTTCGATCACCCCGTCAAATGCATCCGTCTTCTTGAAGTGCTTCTTGTTCGGGTCGCCTTCCATCTCGGCCATCAACTCGTCCCACTCTTCGCGGACCAGCGACACATCGAGCTTGTCCATCGCGTCATAGTCAGTGGTGTAGAACCGCGGCGCGAGCACAGTGTCCTGCTGCGCGATCTCCATCGTGTCTGGCGTGTCATCCATCTGCGGGGCGATTTTCGTATGAGCGTTCATCAGAGCCTCCCGGGGTTGAAGCTAACTTCGTAGAGTTCGGCCATTTCGAAATGGCCAGCAAGCTTGGTCCATGCGCGGCGCAAAGGCCCAGCGCGGTGGACGGTGGCGCTGCGATCAAAACTGACCTTCTCGCCAAAGGAAACCATCACCGGCTCGCCGTGCACTTGCACGCTGTCGCCGGGAAAAATCGGAACATTCCCATCGAGCTTTACATGCGCATGAAAATGATCAGGGCTCTGCTCGATCTCAATCCGGCAGCGGGTCTCGAAACTCTCAGAGGTCAGAAAACCCATCATGATTTTGCTCCATCAAGCATTTCGGCAAATGCGGCGCTATGATCTGGGCCGAACCCATGAATCTCGGCCTTCGCACCAGTTTCTGGATCACGCAGCGACAATGCTCCATTTTCCCAGCGGGTCAGCGTGAACGGCGGCTCTGCACTCACACCCGCTTGCGCCCGGCGCTTTGCCAGACGGCGCAGCGTGGCGCGTGTGAAGCCCTCTTCACCATAGCCGATGACCTTCACCGTTTCGCCAGTGTCCGCATCCGAAATAACCACAGCGCCATCCGCCCGATCTGCAAAGAGCAGGTCACGCTGCTGAGCCGGAGCAACATTCGCCGCAGCACGCGACAGCTCCGGATTGCCTTCCTGCGGTAGCAATCCCCACGACACCGCGCCGGTCAAAACAAGGATCGTCGCTATCAACGCTCCCGCTGCTACAAGCGCTCCTTTGGGAACCGTTGGGTCATGATCATGGGCGTGGCTCATGCGGTCAGCCCCTCCATGGCGGGCTCTGGTGCCGCTTCTGCCTTCTTCGTGACTGGCTGAACCAAAACAGTCGCCTCAAACAGCAGCCTTGCTACTTTCGCTGCATCCGGGACGGCGCGCAGCATCGGCTGAGGCCGGACCAGCCGCAAGGAGCGCGCATGAGGCCACAGCATTGTGTAGCCCATTCGCGGCATGCCCTTGAGGCTGAGCACAATATTGCCAGCACCGCCGCCAGTGAGCTTGAGATTTGCGGTTTCAATCTCGCTGAGCGGAATATTGATGCATTTGTTAAGCGCGACGCCCACACGCATCACAATCCGCTTGTTGGTCAGTGTGTAAACGCATGTCCGCCCCACGCCATATGCATAGAGAGCGAAGAAGCCGGTAACCGCAACCGCGAAGAGAACCATAACGCCCGCAGTCCCAGGGTTTCCGCCCAATAATGCCGCGCCCGCAATGATTGCAAAATACAGCAGCGTAAGACGGATATGAAGCGCAGAGGCAACCATGCGTTTCCAATCTGGCGCGTCTTGCCAGATCATATATTCGCCCTCCGGCAGCTCTTCAGGCAATCCGCGAACCGGCTCGTGGTCATACTCGCTCATACAAATGGCTCCTGACGCTCACGATTGGCGTAGAGATAACCGCCGCCGAAATAGGCCACTACACGCTCTTCTTCGTAGAACGTGATCTCGCCTGCTTTCGCTGGGACAGGAGCAGCCGCAAAATCCTCGGCATTCAGCGCGTCGATAATCACCGTGCCCTTTTTCCCTTTCACCAATGACATGGCCATCGGCGCAAGGACTTTCTTGGAGCCTGTGTCGATTTCAAGATAGCGGATCTGATGCTCTGCACGGTCAATCCAGATGTCGGATACAGTGCCGGCTTCTTTCCCATCTGCACCAATCACACTCATGCCGCGCGGATCAGCATCCTTCTTGTGGATCGAGATAGAAGGCACCGTGCCGATTGGGACGATCCGGTTGTGTCCCTCTGCATCCAGATCGGTATGTTTTGCGCGGTCTGCCCAGGATGCCGGGCCAATCCCGTCCTCCAGTGGATTGCCCGTTGGATAATAGGGCGCGCCCGGTGAACGGAAAGTCCGCTTGCCAGCGACATCCACTTTTTCGCGGCCCTTTGTAGGCGTTGACACGGCGCCGCGATCAAACGGCATCAGGAATTCTTTGGGGCCGCCGTCGGACAAGGGGCCACCGGGCGTATCGACCCGGCCCGTCACCTCATCTTCTACTGGATAGCCCTCGCGCCGATCCTCGCGCCGGAGGTAAAATATCAGCGCGATAAAGAACAACGTAAAGGCGAGAAACGCCAACTCTGTGACATCGAGTGTGCCCGCAATCGTCATATCATCCATCTCAGCTTCTCCTATTCGCTATCCACCAACCCTCAGGTTGGAAATTCCCTTAACCCCATGCCTATCGGGGCTTCCTCTTCAGTGTTTTTGATAAGGCCCACCACAGGGCCCAAGACGACCAGCGTCACCAGCAGCAATGCGATTTCCAGAACATAGACTGTGCCATATCCAGTGGCTCTGTCGGCGAGCGTCGATCCCATCACATCGGCCATGGCGATTTGTGTCACACCGTCGCGGATGATCCCGCCAAGCGCGATGCCCAGACCAGCGCAGCTCGCCTGCACCGCGCCCCAAGCGCCAAGTGCCATCCCCGCAGAACCGCCCTTTGCCAGCCCCATCGCAGCGATCATTGTGCCGACCGAAAACAATCCCGTGCCAAAGCCAATCGCTGCGGCACCTGCGAATAGCAGCGATGCAGATCCAATAGGCGCCGCAAACAAAGTCATCAAAAAGGCGGTTATGCCGACGACAATCCCAGCTCCCGCCAAACGCAGCGGGTCAGAACCAGCAGGCAAGCGTTTGGCGCAAAGTCCGAATGCAATCAGTGCGCCTAGTGCCCATGCTCCGGTCAGACTGGTTGTGGTGCCGACCGAGAGGCCAAGAACTTCGCCGCCATAAGGCTCCAGCAAAGCGTCCTGCATAGCAAACGCCATCGCGCCAAAGCCAATTGCGAGCAGCAGCCGTTTCGTATTAGGCCGAGCCGTAAAGGTGCGCCACATGTCCCCAAATTTCGGATTTGGTTTGTTCGATGCAATAATCGCAGTGTTGCGCGGCTCCTGCTTCCACAGTGCAATGATGTTGAGCATCAGGGTAAGCGCTGCGGCGCCTTGGATCACTTGGATCAAACGTGTCGCAGTGAAATCGAGCAGCAGGTTTCCGATTGCCAATGCGGCTACCATCATCCCGGCAAGCAGCATGACGTAAAGCAAAGCGACTACGCTGGGGCGCTTGTTTTCTGGGGCAAGATCGGTTGCCAGCGCTAACCCCGCAGTCTGCGTGACATGCATGCCTGCACCCGTCAGTAGGAATGCAAGGCACCCAGCGCCAAGGCCAAGCGCGAATGTGTCTGGCCGGGTCAGTAAAATCAGCGTGAAGGGCATCATTGCAAGGCCGCCAAACTGACCCAGCGTGCCGAACCAAATATAAGGAACACGCCGCCAGCCGAGAACTGATTTATGCGTATCACTGCGATAGCCAATCAGCGCGCGGAACGGCGCAATCAGCAGAGGTATCGCGATCATCAGCGCGACGATCCAAGTTGGGGTTTCCAGCTCAACGATCATCACCCGGTTGAGCGTGCCATTAAGCAGCACCGCCGCAATGCCCACGCTGACTTGAAACAGGGCAAGGCGCAAAATGCGCGCCAGAGGTAGGTTCTCACTGGCAGCATCCGCAAATGGCAAAAACCGCGTTCCCACGGTCTGCCAAAAGGTAACGGATGATGGCCGTTGGCTCATTTGCGGCTGATCTCCATCGCTTGCGATTTGTAGAAGCCGCTTGAGACGCGCTGCGTGAAATCCACGTTCCAGTCGGGCATTTTTTTGTTGATCGCGCCCGCGAGGTCCGCTTCCGCTATCGGTTTAATCGCTGGCGAACGATCACTGCGCGGGAACAGCTTGCCCGCCACATGCATCGCACGCAGCAAAGGCGTTCCCGGAGCAAAGGTGAAGGCGATATGATTGGACCGGCTCGACCATGCCTCCAGCACGGCCACTACATCTTTGAGCTCATAGTGAATGAGCGAATCCATCGCGATCACATGGTCAAATATGCCGAGCGCTTGGTCCCGCATATCGCCGACTGCCCAGCTTATCTTGAGGCCCTCAGGAGCGCGCCGCGCAGCCACATCAATGAGGCCTTGCGAGACATCAATGGCCACCACCTCTGCGCCGCGCTGCGCCGCCTCAATCGCCAGCGCGCCTGTACCGCAGCCCGCATCAAGCAGCCGAAGGCCATGCATATCGGCTGGCAATGTCGAGAGCAGCAGCGCGCGCATTTCATCGCGGCCTGCACGCACAGTCGCGCGGATACCGCTGACAGGAACATCCGAAGTCAGGTCTTCCCACGCTTTCCGCGCGGTCTTGTCGAAATACTGCTCAAGCCTGACTCGGCTTTGGTCATATGTCTGGGAGGCGGCGCTATGGGCCATCATTCAAACCCCAGAAATTCAAAGATATCTCGGTCCTTCATCGGCGTCGCTGCGAGCGGCTCAACCCCGTCCCACAGCTTTCGCGCGAGGTTCATATACTCTTCCCGCGCAGCCTCGACCTCCGGGCTGTCTTCCATCTCGAAAAGTGTGCACTTTTTCAGGCGTGAGCGGCGGATCGCATCAAGATCAGCGAAGTGAGCCAGACGCCGCATGCCAGTCGCATCAGCAAAACGGTCAATCTCGTCCGTCGCTGCAGAGCGATTGGCGACTACGCCCGCCAGTTTCACCCCGTAATTCTTCGCCTTGGCGTTAATCGCCGCCATGATCCGGTTCATGGCGAAAATGCTGTCAAAGTCATTCGCCGCTACAACAATTGCATTGTCAGCATGCTGTAATGGAGCGGCAAAACCGCCGCACACCACATCGCCCAGCACGTCGAAAATCACCACGTCTGTATCTTCGAGTAAGTGATGCTGTTTCAGCAGCTTGACCGTCTGGCCAACGACATAGCCGCCGCAGCCTGTGCCCGCTGGAGGTCCGCCTGCCTCCACGCACATCACGCCATTGAACCCTTCAAACATGAAGTCTTCGGTGCGCAGCTCCTCACTGTGAAAGTCGACTTCCTCCAGCACGTCAATGACGGTCGGCATCATCTTTTTGGTCAGGGTGAAAGTGCTGTCATGCTTGGGGTCGCAGCCGATTTGCAGCACGCGGTGGCCCAGCTTTGAGAAAGCCGCTGAAAGGTTCGACGAAGTCGTCGACTTGCCGATCCCTCCCTTGCCGTAAACCGCAAAGACTTTCGCGCCTTTAATCTCATCCTTGGGGTCGAGCGCAACTTGAACGCTACCCTCACCGTCTTCAGGTGCATCATGTCCGTCCAGTAAAGTCATGGCTTCACGCTCCTCATTCCGCAGGTACCAGGCCTTCCAGCCGGTCCTCCAAATCGTTGCTTGCTGCTTTCAGCGCAGCGAGTGTTTCTTCATCAGGGGTCCACAATTCACGCTCTGTCGCTTCGAGCAGACGCTCGGCAACGCGGGCAGATGATTTGGGATTGAGCTGCGCAAGGCGCGCTCGCATCTCATCGTCGAGCACAAAGGTCTCGCTGATCTTCTGGTAAACCCACGGCGAGACACTGCCGGTCGTCGCGGACCAGCCCATCGTATTAGTTACATGCCCCTCAATATGGCGCACACCCTCAAACCCATGTTTGAGCATGCCCTCATACCATTTTGGGTTGAGCATCCGCGTGCGCGTTTCGAGGTCAATCTGCTCGCCTAGCGTACGCACCTTAGTGTCACCTTGCGTCGCATCGACAACATAGACCGGAGCAGCTGCGCCGCGTGCTTTCTCAACCGCTTTGCTCATTCCGCCAAGTCCATCGACATAATGGTCGATGTCCGTCACGCCCAGCTCAACGCTTTCGAGATTTTGATAGGTCAGATCGACCTGCGCGAGCTCGCTTTCCAAGAGTTCGCGGTGCTGCGTGGGCAGGCCGTTGCGGCCATAAGCATAGCCCTTATGAGTCTCGAACATGTCGGCGAGCTCTTCAGGATCGCTCCATGCGCCGCCATCAATCATCATGTTCACATTCGCGCCGTAAGCGCCCTGCGCATTGGAGAATATCCGCAAGCTTGCAGTCTCCAGATCGCATTCATGCGCCGCCTGATGCGCGAGGCTGTGCTTGCGGACAAAGTTCTGCTCAAGCGGCTCTTCAGCCATGGTCGCGAGCCAAGTCGCCTCGGCGAGCATGCGTGTTTGCAGCGGCAGCAGATCGCGGAAAATGCCCGAGAGCGTCACCACCACATCAATGCGTGGGCGACCAAGCTCCGCAAGCGTGATCAGCTCTGCGCCAGCGAGACGGCCATAATCATCAAAGCGCGGCCGCGCACCGAGCAGCGCCATGGCCTGCGCGATTTGCGAACCCTCGCTCTTGAGGTTGTCGGTGCCCCACAGCACCATTGCGATACTTTCGGGCAAAGCGCCGCCCGATTTCATATGCCGGTCAAGCAATTGTTCGGCCTGCGCTGCGCCTTGCTTGCACGCAAAAGCGCTAGGGATGCGGAACGGGTCGAACCCGTGGATATTGCGCCCCGTGGGCAAAACCTCGGGGTTATGCAGCACATCGCCGCCAGGCGCTGGCGGTACATAAGCCCCGTCAAGCGCGCGCATTAGCGAGCCTAGCTCGTCATTGGCGTCAATCGTCGCTTCGATTTCAGAACGTTCGAGTGCGGGCGTCGCTGCAAGCATTGCATCGACTAAGCCGTCGCGCTCTTCGCCTGACATTTCGCCGCCAAATACGTGCAATCCATGCGGTATCAGCTCGCGTTCAATCTCGTAAACCCGCGCTGGCAGCGTCTCCAAGTCACCCACTTCGATATCGAGTTCGGCGCAGGCATCACCGATCATTATCTCTAGCTCAGCACATTCCGGATCGCTTGGGTCGCTGGTGCGGTGGCGCTCAACCAGCGCTTTGAGCTCAGTGAAGCCCTTGGACAGACCCGCCTCCGCAAGCGGCGGCGTGAGGTAACTAACGAGCGTCGCACCAGAGCGGCGTTTCGCAATGATGCCCTCAGACGGGTTGTTTGAGGCATAGAGATAGAAATTAGGCAGATCTCCGATCAGCCGCTCGGGCCAGCAATCCCCGCTCATCCCCGCCTGCTTGCCCGGCATAAACTCGAGCGCGCCATGCGTGCCGAAATGCAGGCAAGCATCTGCGCCGAAGTCTTCACGGATATAGCGGTAGAAGGCAGAGAAGGCGTGCGTTGGCGTGAACCCGCCTTCGAACAGCAGGCGCATTGGATCACCTTCGTAGCCGAAAGCGGGCTGAACCCCGACGAAGACATTGCCGAACTCAGCGCCATAAACATGAATGCTCGCGCCATCGCTTTGTTGGCGACCCGGAGATGGACCCCACTGCGCCTCGATTTCTTTGAGATAAGGCTCAGCGCGCACGTGGTCGTCCGCCGCGATCCGCGCCGCGACATTGGCGTCAGCGCCAAATTGATCGGCGTTTCCTTTAAGGATCGCGGTGCGCAAAGCATCGACGCTGTCAGGCACATCGACCTGATACCTCTCGCTGCGCAAACGCTGGAGCGTCGCATGGAGCGATTCAAACACTGCGAGATGCGCCGCAGTACCTGTGGCCCCGGCGTTTGGCGGGAAGTTGAAGAGCACCACTGCCAGCTTGCGGGTCCTCTTCGCCGCCTTGCGGTTCGCAATCAGCCGCAGGGTCTTCTTCGCTAGCGCCTCGGCACGCTCTGCACAGCATTGCATCGCCCGTGTGCCATCGTTGGCGACATCAGAACGCCCGCCAAACACGCTCGGCGCAATCGCTCCGTCGAGTTCCGGAATGGCCAGCATCATGGTCGTTTCAAGCGGCAAGAGCCCCTGCTTGCTTTCGTTCCAAGTCTCCAGCGACTGGAACTCAATCGGATGCGCAGCAATGTAAGGGACATCCAGCGCGGTCAGCGTTTCGACCGCTGCATCGACATCGTTGTAAGCCGGGCCGCCCACCAGCGAGAAACCTGTAAGATTGATCACTGCATCAACCGTGCTCGCGCCATCGTTCATGAAAAACGCATCAATCGCAGGCCGCGCATCAAGACCATTGGCAAAGGCTGGAATGACTTTAAGACCCTGCGCCTCGAGCGCTTCGATCATGCCGTCATAATGGCCGGTATCGCGCCCTAGCAGATAAGACCGCAGCATAAGGATGCCGACTGTGCCGAGTGGCTTGCGCGCCTTTGGCAGCTTGGCGGCATCTTCCGCCATTAGGCCCTTCATCGCCGGATGATAGACGCCAACTTCGGGGTATTCGCGCGGAGCCTCGGCAGGCATCGCTCCGGCCAGCTCAGCCCGTTCACCGGCCGCATATCGGTCAATCAGGCCGCGCACCATATCGACGACATTATCGTCCGACCCTGCCAGCCAATATTGCAGCGTGAGGAAATATTGCCGCACATCCTGAGCGGCGCCTGGCACAAATTTCAGGATCTTAGGCAGGCGGCGCAGCATGCGCATCTGGCCTGCACCTGAACTTGCGCCAGCCTTCTTCGAGCCGCGCAGCTTCTTCAGCAGAGCCAGCGGGCCCTTGGCAGGCTTGTCCATCCGGTAATTGCCAAGCCGGGTGAGCTTGACGATATCCGATGCCGACATGAGGCCCACAATCGCATCGCATTCTTCGCGCCGCGCCATCAGCGCAGGATGAATTGCGCGAACATGATCCTCGAGGAAGAGCATGGTCGCGATGATGAAATCAGCCTGCTCAATATCGGCCTTTGCGCGCTCCAGTACCGTAGGGTCTCGATCCCAATCGGACGCTGCGTAAAGCGCGACACTGACATTATCCTTGGCAAGCTGCACATTGGCCCGCTCGACCGCGCCCGCGAGGTGATTATCCAGCGTGATAATAACCACGCGGACTTTAGGAGCGGCACTACCGGGCATAATGCGCTTTCGCCTCATACAGAGTCTCAAGCTCAATCGTCGCCACACCCTGCGCGGCGGCAAAAGCCTCAGTGTTCTTGCGGGCCTTGCCGCGTACAAAGAACGGAATCTTCTTCAGCTCACGCTGAGCATCGTCGCTCCATACCGCTTCGGTGTCGTTTGCAGGCTGCGCGATCGGCTCTTGCACCGGCGCGGCATGGCCGGGACCAAGGTGCGAAGGCTGCGCGCCGTCATGGAACTCGAAATCATCGCGGAACATGGTGAGCAAATGCTCCTCCAGCCCCATCACCAGCGGGTGGACCCACTCGTCAAACAGGACATTCGCGCCTTCAAAACCCATATGCGGCGAGTAGCGCGCGGGGAAATCCTGCACATGGACGGGCGAGGAGATGACCGAACAACCAATGCCGAACCGTTTGGCAATGTGGCGCTCCATCTGCGTGCCGAGGACCAGCTCCGGTTGCGCCTCTTCAATAGCTTTTTCGACCGCAAGATGATCGTCGGTGATGAGCGGCTCAACACCGTATTTCTTAGCTGCAGCGCGCACATCGCGGGCATATTCGCGGTTGTAGCAGCCAAGGCCAACGACCTTAAAACCCATCTCGTCCGCTGCAACACGGGCCGCAGCCACCGCATGCGTGCCGTCGCCAAAGATGAAGACCCGCTTGCCCGTCAGGTAGTTGGAATCGACTGAACGGCTCCACCATGAAAGCCGCGACATGCCCTCGGCCAGCAACGGCTCTGGGTCGACACCAGCCAGCTCTGCAACTTCGCGGACAAAGTCCTGCGTTGCGCCGACGCCGATCGGCACTGTGCGAACCGAAGGCTGACCAAATTCGCGCTTGAGATAGTCCGCTGCGAGATCGCCCGTCTCGGGATACATTACGATGTTGAAGTCGGCCTCACCTAGACGCGCGATATCGGCTGCGCTTGCACCGAGCGGCGCCACCACGTTCACGTCCACGCCGAGCTTCGCGAGCAGGCTGGTGACTTCGACAATGTCATCACGGTGGCGGAAACCGAGCGCCGTTGGCCCGAGCAGATTCGCGAGCGGACGGCGTCCCTCAGCATCGCTCGCAGTGCGCGTCTTATCGCACAGAGTGCGGACGATCTGATAGAATGTCTCCGCCGCGCCCCAGTGTTCTTTACGTTGATAGCTGGGCAGCTCCAGCGGAACGACCGGAACCGGCAGGCCCATTTTCTCAACCAGACCAGCCGGATCATCCTGAATCAGCTCAGCCGTGCAAGACGCCCCAACCAGCATCGCATCAGGCTTGAACCGCTCAATCGCATCGAGTGCCGCATCCTGAAACAGCTGCGAAGTGTCCTTGCCCAGATCACGCGCCTGGAACGTCGTGTAAGTAACCGGCGGACGCTGATCGCGCCGCTCAATCATTGTGAACAGCAAGTCTGCGTAAGTGTCGCCCTGCGGCGAGTGCAGCAGGTAATGAATGCCCTTCATTCCCGTTGCCACGCGCATAGCGCCAACATGGGGCGGGCCTTCATATGTCCAGACGGAAAGCTGCATCGCCCTAAACCCTCAACACATCGCGGCGGCGGAGAGGACGGGCGAACAACTCAGCCAGATCACCTGCCTGATCAAAGCCATGAATCGGCGAGAAAACGAGCTCGATCGCCCATTTGGTTGAGAGACCCTCGGACTCCAACGGATTGGCCAAACCTAAGCCGCAGACGGTCAAATCAGGCTTAGCGGCGCGAACACGGTCAAGCTGCTTGTCGACATCCTGCCCTTCGGAAAGCTGCACGCCAGCGGGCAGCGCGGCAATCTCTTGAGCGAGGTTTGTCCGATGCAAATATGGCGTACCCACTTCGATTGGCACCATGCCAAGCTCATTAGCGAGGAAACGCGCCAATGGCACTTCCAGCTGCGAATCTGGCATGAAGAAAATCGTCTTACCCACCAGGCGCTCGCGGTGATGCGCTAGAGCGGTTCGGGCACGCTCCTGATACGGCGCAATCACGGCATCGACATGAGCTACCTCGATACCAAATGCGGCGGCGGCTGCATGGAGCCAGTTAGTCGTGCCCTCCACGCCGAAAGGGAACATCGCGTCGATCCGCTGGGCGCCCCGCTTCTCAAGGGCATGCGCTGTGTCGTTGAGGAAGGGCTGCGCGAGGAGGAACCGCGTGTTTGGGCCGACACCGGGCAAGTCCGCAACAGCACGCTCCGGCAGGCTCGCGACATGCTCAATACTGATCGCCGCGAAAAGACGCTTGAACTGATCCTCAACGATATCAGGCAGCGAGCCGACAATCACAAGGTTGGCCGGAGCATCAGCGTCAAGCGCGGGCATTTCCGGCACCAGCGATTCAAGACATGCATCCTCGCCTTGCGTGAAGGTCGTCTCAATACCGCTGCCCGAGTAGTTTAGCACACGGACCTGAGGAGCATGCTTCGCGCCAAGACGCTGAGCCGCTTTCGACAGGTCCAGCTTGATCACTTCGGAAGGACAGCTGCCGACAAGAAACAGCGATTTGATTTCAGGCCGCCGCTCAAGCAGTTGATCGACGATCCGGTCGAGCTCTTCATTGGCATCAGCAAGGCCCGCAAGGTCCCGCTCTTCCATGATCGCAGTGGCAAAACGCGGCTCGGCAAAAATCATTACGCCAGCGGCTGATTGGATCAGATGCGCACACGTACGCGAGCCAACCACCAGGAAGAACGCGTCCTGCATCTTGCGGTGCAGCCAGATTATGCCGGTAAGCCCGCAAAAGACTTCGCGCTGCCCGCGCTCTTTCAGAACAGGCGCACAATCGGAGCCCGCTGGAGCTTTTAGGGCTGCCGGCGCGTTCATGCAGTCACCGCCAGAGCATTGTCACTTTGCAAGCGCGCAATCCGCAGCTTCCATAGGAACTGTCCAGCATTAATTACATAGGTCGCATAGGCCGCAAGCGCTACGTACATCTGCTCATGTGTCGTGCCCCACCCGTTGAACAGCATCAGCAGATAGGCGGTGTGCAATGCCAAAACGGCCATGCTGAAGACATCTTCCCAGAAGAAGGCCTTCGCGAAGAGCCATTCGTCAAAGACGACCTTCTCCCAGATCGAGCCAGTGATCATGATCGCGTAAAGCGCCATGGTCTTCAGCAGGATGGAGATTTCCGCAGCGCCCTCGCCCTCGCCCGTGGTCAAGAATCGTATGACCAAAAACAGGCTCACGCCAAAAATCAGAAACTGGATCGGGGCCAAGAGGCCTTGAATCAAAGTCCAGACCGACTCGTCACGGCGTTTCCTTTGATCAGCCGTATAGAGAGGCTCCACCCCATCAAAACCCATCATTTCCGCGGGTTTGGCGCCATTTTGCGGCGGTGTTCGAGATACACTCGATGACAGGTAGACTTCTCCCCTCTCTGCTCTCCGGGAACTATGGACCTCTAGATAAAAGTGTCAAGTTTTTTGGACATCTAAGAAAATTGACAACTGAGAATTGCCAAATCGGGGATTTTACAATAGGCTACGAGTCGCGCGAGGCGGAAAACCGCCAGCCTTGGCCGACGTTATCCTACGCCGACCAGACCCCGGTGGGAGAGTCTGAGAATGGCCACCAATTTTGGGATATCGGAACTTCGGATGAAGTTCGATGACTGGCGCCAAGGGCGCAAAAGTCACAAATTGGGCACTCCCAACACTATCCAAGTCGAACCGCATGTGTGCCAGATCGTAGATGATCCGCAGGGCGCTTTTGATTTGTCGTTACTGCTCGAAAACCTCGTCATACCAAAACTGATCGCAGAGCGCGGCAATCCCGAAAACCGCCTCAGTGAGCAAGGACTCGCAGAGACGATCGGCACAGACCGCAAGCGTCCGATCACCGAACAGGATGTTGCAGCGTTCACGGCGCTTACCATCGATTCAGAAGCGAGCACTCTGCTCGACTTCGTCGATAACTGCCTGGCAACCGGGAGTTCCGTCGAGGCGATTTACGTTGACCTGCTGGCGCCATCAGCTCGCCGTCTGGGAGAGTTTTGGGAGCAAGACTCAGAAGACTTCATCGACGTCACCATGGGCCTTTGGCGCATTCAAGAGATCCTACGCGAACTCGCACTAAGAGTTCCACCGCCGCCGCTCGGCTCACAGCACGGGCGGCGATCAGCCCTCTTTTCGACCATGCCCGGCGAACAGCACAGCCTAGGCACGCTGATGGTCGCTGAGTGTTTTCAGCGAGCGGGATGGGATACAGATGTGCTTGTTGAGCCTAGTCAATCAGAGTTGACAGCAAAATTCGCCAACAGACATTACGAGTTGGCAGGATTGACCCTTAGTAACGACCACCCTAGGGCCGCGCTCACAAGCCTAATCAAGTCGATCAAGGCAGTCTCGAGCAACTCAGGAATTTGCGTCATGATCGGCGGTCGGTTCGTCATTGAAAACCCCGAAATCGTCGATCAGTGCGGGGCGGATGGCACGGCTTGCGATGCGCAAGAGGCGGTCGCAATGGCAGACGCGCTGGCGCCTGTAATAGCCACTGCGCCTGATCTGTTAGCTTAGAAGCATGGATATGCAGAGATCCGAGAACGAACGCATTCCGTTTAGCGATGCCGAGACAATGTTCGCGGGTTTCAGCAAGGATGACTTTATTGAGCTAGCTCATTGCGCTGGCGATTTCATGCTTGCCATTGATGAGAACAACATCATCCGCGATGTCGCCATGAACGGGAAAGATCACCAACTCGCCAATCGCTGGATCGGTGAGAAATGGGTTGATACAGTCACCGTCGAGAGTCGGCCAAAAATTGAACGCCTCCTTGACAGTCGGCACGGGCCAGACACGACTTGGCGTCAGGTTAATCATCGTGATGACGGTGATGATGTGCCGATCAAGTACCGGACCATCAAGCCAGAAAAAGGGCCTTGGACGATCGCCATCGGTCAGGATCTGCGTGCCATGTCTGTGCTTCAGCAGCGCTTGCTGAAGACGCAGCAATCGATGGAACGCGACTACCTCAATTTGCGCCAGACAGAAACGCGCTATCGGGTTTTGTTCGACAACATTTCTTACCCTGTTTTGATCGTCGATGCAGTCAATCTGCAAGTACAGCAAGCGAACCGCGCACTGCACTCCCTCATGAACGCAGCCCCAGGCAGCCTCGACGGCAAGGGGCTGACGGCATTAGTAGACGACTCATACCGTGATCACTTAGTCGCCCATATCGGCGCAGCCTCGGTCAGCAGCGCGTCCGAGCCGATTGAAATTCAGCTGGCCGGGCGAAGCGACAAAGTGAAACTTGCGATGTCGGCATTCCGGCAATCAGGAAAGCAGTTCTGGCTCGTCAATATTGATGATGGCGAACACCGCGTCCCAAACCGGCCGTCAGATAGCTATATCCTCGATGCGGTCGAGAAAATGCCTGATGCGTTTGTATTGGCCAACCATAAGCAGGACATTGTGGTTGCGAACCGCGCATTCGCAGAGCTCGTCCAAGCGGGCTCGGTTGAGCAGTTGATCGGTGTCTCTCTGAACCGATTTATTGGTCGCCCAGATATCGACCTCAATCTTCTTCGTAAGCAGCTAAAAGATCATCAGAACGTTCGCAATTTTAGCTCCGTGGCGAATGATCTCAACGGTGGCGAAGAGCCCGTTGAGATTTCTGCGATCATGATTGAGCGCGAACAATCGCTGTTCGGCTATTCTGTGCGTGCGATCGGACGACGCGAGCGTGATTTGCCTAGATCCGATCAGGAGCTGCGCTCAGTCGACCAACTAACCGAGCTCGTTGGGCGCAAGCCGCTCAAGGAAATTGTCAGGGAAAGTACCGATCTGATTGAGCGGATGTGCATCGAGGCCGCGTTGATCCATACTTCGGACAATCGCGCATCAGCCGCCGAGATACTTGGATTGAGCAGGCAGAGCCTCTATTCCAAACTGCACCGTCACGGGATCGGAAACCTCGCCGATAAGGACTGATCACAGCGTCAATTCTTGCCAAGAAGGCGACTGTCCAAAAAATTTGACACTTGGCGCAATGAGGCATAGCCTCGCGGCATGTCAGACTCGGCAATTCCAACCCCATATGCGCGCATTCCAGCGCTGAGGGATATTGTCGAGCTCACCAAACCGGTCACTTGGTTCCCCCCAATGTGGGCATTTATGTGCGGCGTGGTGTCTTCGGGCGTCTCCTTATCTGAGAATTGGGCGTTCTTGTGTGCCGGCATTTTGCTGACCGGTCCGATCGTTTGCGGCACCAGTCAGGTCATCAATGATTGGTGTGACCGCGAAGTCGATGCGATAAATGAGCCAGGTAGGCCAATCCCCTCGGGGCGAATTCCTGGTCGCTGGCCCGTGTGGATTGCACTGATCGGGACAGCCCTTTCACTAGCTGTAGGCGTTATGCTGGGCCCATGGGTTTTGGCGGCGACATGCGTCGCGCTGTTCTTTGGGTGGGCATACAGTTCCCCCCCTTTCCGGTTCAAACGCAGCGGATGGTTCGGACCTGCCGCCTGCGCGCTCAGTTATGAGGGATTGTCCTGGTTCACAGGCGCCGCAGTTATGCTTGCGGCTCTGCCTAACGCGAACATATTGGCGGTATTGCTGCTCTACAGCGTAGGCGCGCACGGCATCATGACGCTCAATGATTTTAAGGCAGTCGAAGGCGATCAGGAAACTGGGCTGCGCTCGCTTCCGGTCACTCTAGGCGTGCGCAACGCCGCGTTGCTCGCGTGCGCGGTGATGGCGATATCGCAAGTCGCGGTCGTCGCATTGCTCGCTTGGGATGGCCTGGTGCTTAGCGCGATCATTGTCTCCGCGCTCCTCGCTTTGCAGGCACTGTGCATGGTTCGGCTGATCCGGAACCCGCGCCAATATGCGCCTTGGTACAATGCCACAGGCGTGCTGCTCTACGTGCTGGGGATGCTCGCCTCTGCGCTTGGATTGGGAGGATATTTATGACCGCAATTGCTAAGCAGGCTGACGCGAAATCGCGCACTGCGCCGCAAACTGGGATTGGCTGGCTGGGCATTGTTCGCATGGGAACGGTGCAAGCCGCGATCGGCGCGATGGTTATGCTGGCAACCTCGCTGTTCAACCGCGTCATGGTGGTCGAATACTCCGTTGCAGCTGCCATACCCGCAGCGCTGGTCGCGTGGCACTATGCAGTTCAGATCACCCGGCCGCTATGGGGGTATAAGTCCGATCAATCGCGTAGCAGGACGCCTTGGATCGTGGCGGGTCTGAGCATTTTGGCATGCGGGTCTGTGCTCGCTGTCGATGTGACGATTATGATGGCCGATCCGGGCATCGGAACGGCTCTTCTGGCGGTCCTCAGTTTTACGATGATCGGCTTTGGTGTCGGGATGTCGGGCACGGCATTGCTTGCATTGCTGGCCTCTAGAGTGAGCACCGCACGTAAGCCTGCAGCAGCCGCAATCAGCTGGACGATGATGATCGCTGGTATCGTCATTGCGGCGGGTCTTTCCGGTGCATTCCTCGATCCGTTCAGCGAGCCAAGGCTGGCGATTGTTACCAGCATAGTCGTGCTGGTCGCCTTTTGCGCTGCCATGCTCGCCCTGCGCAATCTGGAGCGGGACAATCCTCCGGTTGCCCAGCAGAGTGCGAAGCATGATCAGCAAAGCTTCCCCGACGCGCTGCGAGAGATCTGGAAAGACGGCGAGGCACGCCGCTTCACGTTCTTCGTGTTCATCTCAATGCTGGCCTACTCAATGCAAGACCTGATCATGGAGCCTTTCGCAGGCTTCCTCTTCGCCATGACACCGGGCGAGTCCACACAGCTTTCAAGCCTTCAGCACAGCGGCATTCTGGTCGGAATGCTGGTGGCTGGCCTCGGCGGCAGCCTTTACGCCAAGCGCTTCGGAGCTAACCTCAAACTTTGGATCGTCGTCGGCTGTGTCGGCTCGGCCATTATGCTCGGCGGGCTATCCTTTGCAGCGACGCAAGGCGTGGCTTGGCCACTTAAGGCGAACGTATTCGGCCTTGGCATGATGAACGGTGTGTTCGCCGTAGCGGCTGTGGGCGCGATGCTAGGCCTTGCTAGTAGAGGGCGCGGTTCTGCCGAGGGCGCGCGTATGGGCGTTTGGGGTGCATCGCAAGCGATTGCTTTTGGCCTCGGCGGTCTCACTGGTGCGGTGCTGGTTGATCAGCTCCGGGCATTCACCGGACAGGATGCAGCCGCTTTCCAGATCGTCTTTTCGATCGAAGCAATTCTGTTTGTCGCAGCCGCCCTCGTGGCGACCGGGACAACGCTCGTCCGGCCAACACAGAAAGAGGAAGCATTCGCATGATTACTCAGGCAGATTATGACGTTGTCGTCGTTGGCGGCGGGCCGTCCGGTGCCACTGCGGCCCATGACCTTGCGGTGCAAGGACACAAGGTGATGCTGCTCGACAAAGCTGGCCGCATCAAACCGTGCGGCGGCGCAGTGCCCCCTCGCCTGCTCAAAGACTTTGACATCCCGCAGTCCTTGCTGGTCGCGCACGCTAACTCTGCACGAATAATTGCCCCGTCAAACAAGACGGTGAACATGCCCTGCGGCGATGGCTATGTCGGCATGGTTGACCGTGACGTCTTTGACGAGTGGCTACGAAATAGAGCCTGCGATGCGGGCGCAACGCGCATTGATGGCAAGTGCGAAGATGTGGTCGACCGCCCAGACGGCCTTGCAGAAATCACGTTCCGCACGGATCGCAATGCCAAACCCACCGCGGTGACTGCCCGGTGCGTCATTGGCGCTGACGGAGCGCGGTCCCGTGTCGCGCAGCAGTGCATTCCCAACGGCCAGAATGTGAAATGCGTTTTTGCTTATCACGAGATCGTGAAGGTGCCCGAAGAGACCACTGCGGATTACGAGCCAGACCGCTGCGACGTCTATTACCAAGGTCATCTCTCGCCTGATTTCTATGCCTGGGTCTTCCCCCATGGAAAAACAGCCAGCATTGGCCTTGGCAGCGCAAACAAGGGCTTTCCCCTTCGCGAGACCACCAGGCTTATGCGCGAGCAAACTGGCTTTTCCAAATGGGAAACGGTTCGCAAAGAAGGCGCGCCTATCCCGCTCAAGCCGCTCAAACGCTGGGACAATGGCCGCAACGTGCTCGTCGCGGGCGATGCGGCAGGCGTCGTTGCGCCGTCATCGGGCGAAGGTATTTACTACGCGATGACCGCTGGCCGGATGAGCGCGGATGCGGTTGGCGCATTTCTCGCGACCGGCAACCCCAAGGCCCTGCGCGGCGCGCGCAAAGCCTTTATGAAGGCTCATGGGCGCGTGTTCTGGATCCTCGGGATCATGCAATACTTCTGGTACAGCAGTGACAAACGGCGCGAGCGGTTTGTGAAAATGTGCGATGATCCGGACGTCCAGCGCTTGACGTGGGAAGCCTATATGAACAAAGAATTGGTCAAGCGTGAACCAAAGGCGCATATGAAAATCTTCCTGAAAGATATGGCGCACTTGTTGGGGCTAAAGCCCGTCAAAGCATGAGCCGCGCCTCCTTTTTACCAATCGCCGTCGCGGGTGTTCTGGCGCTGATAACCGCACTGGTCGGCGGAACGATAACCGTCCTTGATGAGTGGTATTACAGCTTGGCCCAACCCGATTGGGCACCGCCCGGCTATCTGTTTGGCGTGATCTGGACAGTTATCTTTGCGCTAATCGCGATTGCTGGAGTTTTCGCCTGGGAGAAAGCGCCAACGCGGCGTGATGCCGAGGTCATGCTGGGAATGTTCGCGTTCAACGGGTTCTTGAATCTCACTTGGAGTTTCTTGTTCTTCCGAATGCAGCGGCCCGATTGGGCTTTTTACGAGCTTATCGCGCTGTGGCTTTCGATAGCCGTGCTCATCCTATTTTGCGGCCGCTTCTCCAGGGTCTCCGCACTATTGCTAATGCCCTATCTGATCTGGGTCAGTATTGCGGGCGCGCTGAACTATCAAGTAGTCCAGCTTAATGGGCCTTTCGGCTAGGCATCCCGTGGAGGAGTTCTTCTCCAGCGGACGAGCGATCGATGTTGTTCTGGGTGTGCTCACAGCAGAGGCGCTGTGGCTGAAATGGCGCGGGCAAAGCTGGGGCGATATCCTGCCTGCGCTTGTTCCTGCCGTTCTCATGATGCTTGCCCTGCGTGCAGCGCTCACGGGCATGGCATGGCCATATATTTCGCTGCCACTTGCAGCAGCCTTTCCCATACACCTCTACGATCTCCATCGGCGGGGCTTTATCGCTAAGGCACCTTCCTCAACCGACACGTAAAAAAGCCCGACCGTTTCCGGACGGGCTCCTTTATGTCATTTTATGGCTAGATCAATAATCCGGCGCATAGTGATGCTCGATGGCCCAGAGATACCAATTATCGACCACTGTGCCGGTCAGCAGGATACCGATCCCGCCGGTAAGAGTGCACAGAACCGCAAACCACCACGCCCAACGGTGGATCGATTCCATCGTGGCGTTAAAGCCCATGGTCCAGCGCCAGAACAACGCCGCCCGCTCAGACGCAGTGCCCCGGTCAGTGATCTGCTCGAGCTCGCGTTCGCCGCCATAGCGGCCTACCGCGAGAATAGTCGCGCCGTGCATGGCGAACAACAATGCTGAGCCATAAAGGAATACGATCGAAAGCGCGTGGAACGGATTGTAGAAGAGATTGCCATAAAGAAGCGAGAAATTATTGGTCCATTCAAGGTGTGAGAAGATGCCAAACGGCACTGCTTCCGACCAAGACCCCATGAAGAACGGGCGGATGAAACCAAGCACGAGATAGAGCCAGATCGCGCTTGCAAACGCCCAGGCAACATGTGTGCCCATACCAAGCGCGATCGCACGGCGATATGTCCGCACCCACCATAGCAGGATCGAGAGGGTCAGGAAGAAGCCGGCAATGATCCACCAACCGCCCTCATTCAAAGGCACAAAGGGTGAGAACCCATACTCTGGGCCCGGCGGATCCAATGTCAGCCAAAAGAACTGTCGAACAAACTCGACCGGATCCCAATTGACAGATGCCAGCATGCTGAAGCCAATAATCTCAATCGCGAGGAACCCAAACAGAATCGATGCAAGTCCGAGCCAGCCTAGATAAATCGGGCCGATTTGTGCCTGGCCAAACTTACCCATCCAATAGCTAAATGTCGTCTGGCGCGTCCGATCGCCCTGCTCAATGCTGGACAGCGGAATGCCCATTTCAGGAGCATGTGCGAGCTGAACTTGTGTGAAGATGTTCTGATAGCGTGCCATTTTCTGCTCCTTTCCTTAAGACCAAATCGGCATGTTGCGCCAATAGTCCCAAAACTCTGGCCAGCTGCCGTCATAAACCGGACCAGCGATAACAATGCAGACTGCGCTCCAGAACCCGGCGCTGAGCGCGAGGAACAAGCCAAGTCGGTGAATGCCGATTGTGCCCACGGAATAGCCAATGAAATCGCGGAAAAACGTGTCTTCATACTCAGGCGTCTTAACCGCCTCACCCTTCCTCGGGTTCACCGCTGAAAGGATCAGCGCGCCATGCAGAGCCAAAGCGAAGGTCGTGACGAAGAAGAATGTGACCGCAATCATATGCGCCGGATTGTAGTGAAAGTTCACATATTGGTATCCGACATTGGACACCCAATCGAGGTGGCTAAAGATCCCATAAGGAAAGCCGTGCCCCCATGCGCCCATCAAAAATGGCCGGAACACTACAAGCGTGACATAAGCAAATATCGCGACACCAAAGGCAATCGGAACGTGATATCCCATGCCCAGCTTGCGGCAGATTTCCACTTCTCGCAGCGCCCATGAAACGAAAGCTACAATCGCGCAGATGGTGATGACTTGCCAGAAGCCTCCCTCTGCGAGAGGAGCAAACCCCAAACCATATGAGAGGTCCGGCGGATTAATTGAAATGAGCCAAGGGTTCCATGTCGGCCCCAGCGATGCCGCATAGAGTATAAGCGCGGTACCAAGGATCGCCGAAATCGCCGTAACAACCCCAAAAAACCCAACGTAGAACGGCCCTATCCAAAAATCGAACAGATCGCCTCCAATCAGAGTACCACCCCTGACTCGATACTTTCGCTCAAAACTCAATAGCGACATGGCATTTCCCCTACGCGATACAATCTGGCGCGTTTACTCACAGCATCCCCGGGATAGAGGATGCCAAGTACAAATTTTCGCTCCTAATGCCGGAGCGGGCCCTGTGGGAGGCACGGCACTTTCGCGCCGTGACCTCCTATGGGGCCAAGTTCAGGTCAGTCGCTCTGACTGCTCAATCGCAGCCGTCGCATCCGCACCAGCACCAGGACCTTCGATCCAGTTGAAGCGATCAGTGCTCAACAAGATAAAGTGGATCAGCAGTGCAAGAACGAACAGGAAGATCGCCAATGCGACCAGTGTCCGACGTGGGTCGAATATTAACCAAAGTCTCCACATGGGTCGTCTCCTATCCTAAGAATGGTGTCAGGGTTGCGGCGGCCGTGCGGATGCCGTCATCCAGCGCTGCATAGCCATTCACACCTGGGAACCAGGGGCGCCACATCCACACCAACACATGCGCAATAATCGCAATGATGGTGAAGCCGATAAAGCTGCTCACAAATATCTTGTGAAACTCCTTAGCTTCTTCTGGGGTCAAATACGCCCCGGGACCGAAGCGGTCGTTATCTTCACTCATATTTCCATCTCCAGTTTAGCCCCTTGCAAGCCGCCAAGGGCGCCTCCCACGGGTATTGCTCGAACGGCTGAAGCAGCCATGCGAGTTGCGGATGCCTGGCCTTTGCTTGCGCAAGGGTCTGACAAATATCGGGAGCGGGCCGTCATGCATTCGCTCCATCAAGAAGGGCTGCCGCTAGACGGTCGGCAGAAACGTGTTTTTCACCGGCCAGCCGGGCGTGCCGCTCGGCCGCATCGCGCAGGTTTTTGGCCGCAGAGATGCGCACCAGAACGGGCTGCGCCTCGACAATTGCGTCGAGCTTTTCTTTGGCGTCCTTGTCCCATGTGAGCGGAGCATCAGCGCGAGCCGGGGTGGCTTCGCCTGCGTCCATTTGCGTTGAGAGCGGCAGGATATGGAACAGCGCATCAAACAGCGCATTGCACACTTCCTGCACCAGATAGGTCGCGCCGGAATATCCCATGTAAGGCGTGCCGGTGTGGCGGCGGATCGCAGCCCCGGGGAATGATGCCGGTATGAAAATGCCGCGCGCCCCCGCCTCGGCCATATACATCCGCTCATTATAGCTGCCGAAGACAACCATTGGCGGGTTCTCGAAAATCGCATCGCGCACCGCTTGGTTGTCAGGCTTCACACCGGCACTGCGGCTGAAAGAAAAGGAACAGGGGAGCCCCATGTCATTCTCGAGGAAATTGCGAATACCGCGCGCGTAGGTCTCGTTCGCGACAATGCCGAAATTGGCCGTACCGAAGAAGTCTTGCGTGACCGAGCGCCACAAATCCCACAGCGGCTTGATTGTCGTGTGCTTCTCGCGCGTGATGAACGGCTCCGGATCGAGGCCGGTGAGCTCGCCCAATTGGCGCAGGAATTTCGTTGTGGAATCAAGGCCAACTGGGGCCTGAAGATATGGCCGCTCAAGAAGCTCGCACAAATTGCGGCCAAACTCGCGGTACATACAGATATTGACCGAGGCGTTGGCAAGTTGGCGAATGTCAGCCAGATGACTTCCAAGCGGGAAGACCATGTTCACTTCCGCGCCAATGCCTTCGATCAGGCGGCGGATCTCTGCCACATCGGAAGGCATATTGAACATGCCATAGGAGGGCCCGATGATATTGACCTTGGGCTTCTCGCCTTCGGCCAGCTTCTTGGGCGCAGGCATTTTCTTCGGACCAAATTCGGTCCAAAGCCATGACAAAGCGCGGTCTTCAGATTCCCACTGGTCTTCATCAATCGTGCGCGGGAGAAAGCGCTTAATATTGGTACCTTCTGGCGTGACCCCGCCGCCGATCATCTCAGCGATGGACCCAGTAACCACAACAGCCGGAAGATCTGGATCAAGTGACTGCCAAGCACGGCGCATCGCGCCTTCTGTGCCGGTCTTGCCGAGCTCTTCTTCGCCCAAGCCTGTCACCACAATCGGCAACTCATGCGGTGGCAAGCCGTCTGTGTAATGCAACACGGAGGTGACCGGCAGGTTTTCACACCCCACCGGACCGTCAACGATCACTTGCAAGCCTTTGACGGCAGTGAAGGCATAGACCGCGCCCCAATAGCCGCCCGCCCGATCATGATCGAGGATCAGTGTCATGAGCCCACCGCCTCTGCCGCTTTGGCAGCCATGGCGTTTTGTGCAGCATACTTCTTCTTGAATTTTGGACGGTCAGTCGGCGTGTCTTCCCAAATACCGCTGGCATGTCCTTCGCCAACGCCTTCGAAAAACTCGGTCATCCGATCAAAACGCTCTTTGTTCGCCATCGATGCATTGACGACTTGAGCAAGGCTGCCCGCCCCCGCTGGCCCCATAAGCGGCCGCGCGGAAATTAGATTGGTGAAATAGAGCGCCGGAGTACCCTTGGCCTTGGCATGTTGAACCACCGGAGTGGTGCCAATCGCGAGATCGGGGCCAAACTCCTCAACCGCAGCGATATCCTCTTCAAGGCTCGCGCGGTAATTGACCCGCACGCCTTTCGCCTCCAGCCATTCGCGGTCGGGATCTGACCATTGTGTCTGCGGACAAGCCGTACCAACATAGGGGACATCGGCGCCGCTTTCGATCAGTAAGCGCGCAACGAGCAGCTCAGAGCCCTCGTAACCAGAAACAGTGATCCGGCCTTTCACGGGCATTGCCCCGAGAGCGCCCGTGATCGCTGGAAGCACAGCATTTTGCGCGGCTGCAATCTGGTCAGCGCTTGCGCCATACGCCTCGCCAATAGCTTTGAGCCAAGCTGCCGTGCCATCGCGGCCCACCGGAGCTGAACCAACGACCTTGCGGCCGGCCGCTTCAAACTCGCGAATGCTGGCAGTGTAAAACGGGTGGATGGCGGCAATGACTGCGCCGTCGAGCGCAGTGTACAGTTCGCGCCATTCGCGCGTTGGTACGGTTGGCCCAGCTGCCAGGCCAAGCGGCTCAAGCATTTGCCCAATACCCATTGGGTCAGCGGGGAACATTTCGCCGAGCAATGTGACCGATGGCTTGTCAGAGCGCTCTTTCGGTGCAGCAACAGGACCTTGCTCAGCCTCTTCGCGCGCATATTTGAGCATCGCGCCGGCAAGCACATCCTTGGCCTCTGCGTGAGTCGGAATACCAAAGCCAGGCACATCGATGCCGACAATCCGGACGCCGTTGATGGCATCCGGAAGCAACCGGAGCGGCACACCGCTAGCCGTTGGCACACACAGATTGGTGACGACGATTGTATCGTACTTCTCTGGGTCAGCCATCTGCTCGACGGCTTCCTTGATGTCTTCAAACAGCTTGCCAGTGACCAGCGTTTCGCTGCTGAAAGGGACGTAGCCGACGCTGCGCCGCGCACCGTAAAAATGCGAGGTGAAAGTCAGCCCGTAAACACAGCAGGCCGAACCTGAGAGGATCGTGGCCGTGCGCCGCATGCGCAGACCAACACGGAGTGAGCCAAAAGCTGGACACATGCTTTGCGGCTGGTCATGCGGGCCGACTGGATAGTCTTTCTCATACTGATCGAGGATATCGCTTTTGCCAGCCTTTTTTGCCGCCTCGCGCATTGTCTCTGCGCCGCCATGACAGCCGCTACCGCCCGAACCATCAGGCGCATCCGAAGCCGGAGCGAGATCGATCCGGTCTGGAGTGCGTTTGGTAGGGGCGAAAGCGTCAGACACTCATCATACCTCGTCGTAAATCACTTCGAGGCTCGGCTTCTCTTCGTAAGAGCCGCCGCGCATGTCAGCCTGTGTCGCAGGCACGAGTTCCACATTACCGCCAGTATCCTCCGGCGAGAACAGATCGAGCAGGCCGTCCTGCTCCAACGGCTTTGGCTGCTGCGGAGGCGCATTCGCGACATTCACCGCCAGCTCCTCAAACAGACCGCCCCACTCGCCGCCTGGCGTACCGATAATCTGGTAATTGGCCGATTTGCGCCGAATATCCTCATTGGCTGGGATCGCGGTAAGCACCGGAATGTCGACTGCCTTAGCGAAGTTTTGCGCCTCGCCCGTGCCGTCATCCTTATTGATAATCATGCCAGCAACGCCGACATTGCCGCCCATCTTGCGGAAATATTCCACCGCCTTGCAGACATTATTTGCCACATATAGCGACTGCAGATCGTTCGATCCGACAACGATCACTTTCTGACACATGTCCCGAGCAATAGGCAGCCCAAACCCGCCGCAGACCACATCGCCGAGGAAGTCGAGCAGGACATAATCAAAGCCCCATTCGTGGAAGCCGAGCTTCTCAAGCAGCTCAAAGCCGTGGATGATCCCGCGGCCGCCGCAGCCCCGGCCAACCTCTGGCCCGCCCAGCTCCATGGCAAACACGCCGTCACGCTGAAAACACACGTCTTCAATGGTAACTTCTTCGCCCGCAAGCTTCTTCTTGGACGAGGTTTCAATGATTGTCGGACAGCTTTTGCCGCCAAACAGCAGGCTGGTTGTGTCTGACTTGGGGTCGCACCCAATCAGTAGAACCCGCTTGCCTTGCTGCGCCATCATATAGCTCAGGTTCGAGAGCGCGAAGCTCTTTCCAGAGCCGCCCTTGCCATAAATCGCAATGACCTGAGTTTCTGACTTCGCCTCTCCAGTATGAACCGGATCAGGCTCCTGCGAGGCCTCTTCGCGCAGCTTATCTACATCGAGTACACTCATGCGCATTCTCTCCAATCGAGCACCATTTTCAGGCAGTCGGCATCTTCAAAAGCGGTGGGATAAGCAGCCTCTGCATTGGCCGCTGGCTCAACATTCGTGATGAGGCCCGACAAATCGAGCGCGCCTGTTTCAATCAAGACGTTGATCGAAGCGAGGTCATCTGGCTGCCACTCCGCGGCAATCCGCAGCCGCGCCTCACGTTGAAACGCGGGCGGGAAAGCGAAACTGATCGGTTGATTATAGAATCCGGCGAGCACCAATTCGCCGCCTTTGGCGAGCCGCGCGATGAAGCTCTCAATAGACCCTGCATCGCCGCTAACATCATAGACAGCCGTGTAATCATGCCGATCATCATCCTCGGGATGGATGACAGAGTAACCCTGAGCGCCCGCGTGGCGGCCGAGATTGGTGTCCCACACCACTGGCGGCTTTGCACCCGCAGCGATAGTGAGACGAGCAAGCAAGCGGCCCAATACACCGTGCCCAATGATCAGTTCAGGGGCATCGCCATGCGCCATTGCGTGAAGCGCCGTTGCCGCAAGCGCATAAAGAATGCCATCGCGGCCAAGCGCGTCGGAAATAGGCAAGGCCCGTGCAGATGGCAAAATGACCGTGCTCGCCGCTCCCCCGAACAATCCGCGCGCATCGCAGTAACAATTGGCACCGGGTACAAAGACCCACTCGCCGACCCGCGCTTTCGCTTCAGGCCCCGCATCAACGACGCGGCCGACCGATTCATAACCGGGAACAAGGGGGTAACCCATGCCGGGGAAGTTTGGCATCTTACCGGTCCAGAGCAGCTTCTCCGTCCCCGTGCTGATACCGCTCCAGTGAATATCGACCTGAACATCTGCCGCATCCATCGGTTTGAGTGCGGTTTCCCGCATCGCCAAACGCCCTGGTGCGTCAAGAATGATGGCCGATGTGTCCAACAAGTCCCTCTCTGGCCCCCAACCAAAGTAGGGACTCCGTCGACCGTTAAACTACCTTAACATTACATAATGTCAACCAAACTGGACACTTTAGCTGTCACTTGGCGGCTACAATTGCTCTCGTGATGATCGGAAGAGGCGTTACGATCTCTTTAACATCTGAAAAACCAACGTTTTTTAGCATGCCACTATTCTCATGCAGAGATCTTGGCCGGCCACTACCCATGGCCCAAAGATACATTCCGAAATACGCATCACCCATAGCTTCAGCGCCCCGAGTCTCAGCCATGGGCTCCACAATCAGCAGATTCCCCCGTGCGGGGAGCGACTCGTAGATTTTTGCGAGAAGAGCCTGCGCAACATCGTCGTCATGATCGTGGAGAATGCGGATCAGGGTGATCAGATCATATCCCGCAGGAATTGGGTGCTCGCGGAAGCTACCCACATGAGTGGCAATCCGCGTGCCGAGCGGCGAGCTTGCAAAACGCTCAGCCGCGAGTGGCACGACATCGGGCAAGTCGAAAACAGCGAGCTCCAAAGTATCGGTTTGACCCGCCACTGCCTCCACAAAGGCACCCGAACCGCCACCGATATCCAGCATCTTCTTATGCTGCTCAAACGGGTAGCGGCCCAATATCTGCTGCCAAACCATCGGCTGTGTTGCGCGCATCAGCTCTGAATAGGGAGCAGCGTTCTGGCCAGCGGCGCCAGCAGGGGAAGCATATGTCCAGAAGGCGGAAAGCTCACTCTCTCCCCTCCGCTCCTCGCGCAGCAAGCTGAGCGGGTCAGCCAGGTCCCGGTACAATAGTTGATGATGCCGGATCATCGCCATCGCGCCATCATTAACCGAAAGAGCTGCGCCCACCTCACCAAGGACCCAGAGATCATCTTGCGGCGACTCGGCCAGTTTTAGGGCAACACCAGCCTTCAAAATCCGTTCCGCTGCGTGTGCAGAAAGGTCAAGGAAGCGCTCAATTTCGGTTGTAACTCTCGGCTGATCGCGAAGGAATTGAACCAGCCCGGTCTGGACGAAAACGTAAGTGATCTGAGTGTAAACAAATCCAGCAATCAGATCGAACTGTCCGGCTGCTTTGCGCCTCGCCACCGAGCGAAAAATCGGGGTTCTAGCAGCCCACTCCTGAAACTTACGACTGCCCAAAATTCCATTGCGCCACAGCGCCCAGCGTGTGCGCCAAGTTTGCTGCGCAGTAAGAGAGTCATTAATACTAGACATAATATAATGTCCATTTGAATGGACTTCTGATAACTATCCGTCAAACCGAAACTCTTGGGAGGATCCAGAGGGAGCGTGGCAGACACACCGACGGTCATTATCGGAGCGGGCATAGGCGGGCTGACCACAGCGGCGCTGCTTTCGGCGCGCGGCATGCCCGTGACCGTGCTCGAAAAGGAAGCGACGCCAGGCGGCAAGGTCCGCCAATTAGATGTCGATGGTACTCCGATTGATGCCGGACCGACCGTCTTCACTATGCGGCCCGTAATTGATGCGATCTTCGAGGCCGCAGGAGCTTGCACCGACGATCACCTCCAGCTTACTCGCGCAGATACGCTTGCGCGGCATGCCTGGGACCGGACGGGCCATCTCGACCTTTTTGCTGATCATGAGCGCAGTGTGGATGCGATCGGGCGCTTTGCCGGGTCGAATGCGGCGCGGGGGTTTCGCGAGTTTTCCACGGAGGCGAAGCGGATCTTCGATATCCTTGATGAACCCATGCTTCGCGGAAGCAAAGTCAGCTGGCCGCTGCCGCTAATGTGGCGCATTGGCCTGTGGCGCGTGGGCGCACTACATGCAATCCGTCCGTATGAGAGCCTCTGGAAGGTTCTGGGCGAGCATTTTGCTGATCCTCGCCTTCAACAACTCTTCGGCCGGTACACGACCTATTGTGGCTCCTCCCCTTTTCAGACCCCCGCCACGCTGATGTTGATCGCCCACGTCGAGGCACAGGGCGTCTGGAAGATCGAGGGCGGGATGAGCGCTTTGGCGAACGCGCTCGAAGCTGTCGCGCGCGGGAACGGCACCAAGTTTCGCTATGGCGCGAGGGTCGAAGAAATCCAGAACGATCGCCGCAGGGTCAGCGGCGTGAAGCTGGAATCCGGCGAAGTCATGCCGACCCGGTCGGTGGTGTGTAACGCCGACCCATCGGCGCTTGGCTCTGGCATGTTTGGTGATGCAGCAAGACGCGCCGCTAGTGTTACCAAGCCTAGGGATAGGTCGCTGTCGGCAATGGTCTGGCTCGCAAAGAGTAACACGGCTGGCTTTGATCTCGATCACCACAACGTATTTTTTTCAAGTGATTACACCGCAGAGTTTGAGGCAATCAACGCTGGCCGAGTGCCTAGCGATCCAACCGCCTATGTCTGCGCACTCGATCACGGCACCATGGGCACCGCACCTCAGCGGTTTCAAATCATCGTCAACGCGCCGGCCAATGGCGACACCCATGCCTATTCTGAGCAGGAGAAAGACCAATGCACGTCGAACATGCTAAGCCGACTGCGCAGCTGCGGGCTGGAACTGGAGACGCCGCTGCCTCACTCTCTGGTCACGCCCAGCGATTTCTCGAAACTCTTCCCGGCGACCGGAGGGGCTCTCTATGGCAGGGCTTCGCACGGATGGGCGGCCTCCTTCCTCCGGCAAGGCAGCCGGACGAGGATCCGTGGGCTTTATTGCGCGGGCGGAGCGACACATCCTGGCGCGGGCGTGCCGATGGCCGCCTTGTCGGGGAAACTCGCGAGCGAAGCCGTGTTGTCCGACCGTATTTCGACGCGGTGGTACCACCGCAAGGCTACCGCTGGTGGTATGTCGATGCGCTCAGCGATGACGGAAGCTACGGGCTAACGATTATCGGATTTATCGGCAGCGTCTTCTCGCCCTATTACAAGAAATCAGGCCGCAATGTACCTCTCGATCATAGCTGCTTGAACATTGCCCTGTACGGGAAAAGCGGCGCACGCTGGGTAATGACCGAAAGAGGGGAAGCAGAAACCTCGCAAGGACGTGACACCTTGCAGATCGGTCCAAGCGCTATGCGCTGGGATAAAGATAGGCTGATTATCGATATTGAAGAGCGTGATATACGTCTGGGCATACCTTGGCGCAGGCGCGTAAAGGGGCAGATCGTGCTCTCACCCGAAGTGCTCAATGAACGCGCGTTTAAGCTCGACCCTGCTGGACGGCATATGTGGCACACCATTGCGCCTCGTGCGCGGATTGAGGTTAAGATGGAGCGGCCCAATGTGAGCTGGTCTGGCAGCGCCTATCTCGATGGCAATCATGGCAGCGAACCGATTGAGGCTGGCTTTCGAGACTGGCACTGGTCGCGCGCGCATGCTGGCAAGGATGTTGCAGTAATCTATGAAGGTAACCGCCGCGATGGCAGCCATTTTGCGAGCCTCTTGCGGTTTGACCATACTGGCACCCCGCGTGAAGAGGAGCTGCCGCTGGTCGCACCTCTACCGCCGACATTATGGGCCATGAAACGGCAAACCCGCGCAGATCGCGGCCATGCTTCGGTGGTCAAAACGTGGGAGGACTCGCCCTTTTACGCGCGCTCGGCCCTTTCGATGCGGATTTTCGGAAAGCCGGTTGTGGCTGTTCAGGAGAGCATCTCGCTCGACCGACTGATAAACCCGATTGTCCAGTTTATGCTGCCCTATAAGATGCCGCGCGAGGCCAAACAGGCGCGGTGACTACTTGGCCTGATCGTCAGCTTCAGCAGCTTTCTTCGCTGCCGCTTTTTCCTTATCCTTGGCAATCTCTCGGTTGACCGACCAAAGCTGGTAAAAGCCAAACCCTAGCGCGACCGCGCCCGAAAACACGATCTCAACCCATCCCAGATTATCCCATGCGCTGGCTTCCATGGCCGGCTCCTAAGCTGTTACACGTTCGACGAAGGCGTTAATCAGCGCCGCAATCTGCTCCGGTTGTTCTTCATGTGCAAGGTGGCCAAGACCGCTGACCTCTTCAAATGCGCATCCGGGAATACTCTCGGCCGCATCTTTCACCGCGTTGCGCGGTATCGCAGCGTCCCTACTCGCATGGAGCAACATTGTCGGCGCTTGTACCTGAGGCAGACGTTTCTCAAGTTCTTCCAGATCCCAGCTGGCCATCATGCGGATTGCACCGTCGCAGTGCCCTGGGCGGGCGAACAGCCGATGGTAGTAGTCGATGCCCGCACGCTCGATGTTCGAGCCTGTTGATTTCTCCAAAAACCGTTCAACCGCCGCGTGCGAACGCGCCATGCGCGCAAAAATCGTCGGCACAAAGGGGTTAGTGAACAGCATTTTGGCAAGCGCCGGAAAGAGCTTTGCGGCAAGACCAGGAAATGGCAGCAAAGCCGGATTGAGGCCAATAACCGGCATCTGCCAGTCTCGCTCCAGACATAATTGGAGGGATACAGCAGCACCAGCGGAGTGGCCGACAATCACATCAGGCCGAGCGCCTAGCTCGTCCAGCAAAATTCCCAGCGAACGCGCCATTTGCGGTAGTGACACCCGCCGCGCATGATTGGGCCGCGTGAAACCGTGCCCCGGCAAATCCATCGCGATCACTCGGTAGTGCTGAGCAAGGATCGGCATCACATCGCGCCAGCTATGTGTCGCTGCACCGGTGCCGTGGATCAGCAGGCAAACGGACGGATTTGCTTCCTCGCTGTCCATTTCCTGCACATGCCAGCGATAGCCGTCTGCCTCGACAAAGCGGCTCGTCTCGCGATTGGGCCAGCCCTTCCCTTCACGCTCCCAATCAGGGTAGCGCCTGCTCATGGGCCGTCTCTCATGCGGGCTCGCTCACGCTCTCGATAGCGCTGACCATCGCTGCGCTATTCGCATGGGGCAGTGGTAGATATTTACCGCGCAGCTTCGCGGCCAGCTCAGCCGCTTCTTCGCGCGGTCTGGGCGCAATATCGATCACAATCGCGTGATGTCCGGCCCCGGCTATGCCCTTGGCGACTTCCTCAACCTCCTTCATCGCAGTGACGCGGTCCGCCTCGCCAGCCAGCGTCACATTCGCTTTGCCGTCAGTCAGCACCGCAATCGTCGGCGTCTGCCCGCGTTTCTCGGCAGCGTCGGCGAGCAGGCGTGCCTCCAGCAATCCTGCCGCCAGCGGCGTTCCCCCTCCACCGGGCAATCCGCTCAAAGCACGGCGCGCGCGGGTAAGTGAACGGGTCGGCGGCAGCAGAACCTCAGCACCCGTCTGGCGAAACGCGATAAGCGCCACTTGCGAACGTTTCACGTGCGCTTCGGCCAGCATGAGTTCAACCGCCCCCTTAGCCTCGGCCAGCCGCGACAATGCCGACGAACCTGACGCATCAACAGCAAATATGGTGAGGCTTTCACGGTTCTGTTCAAACCGGCGCACACGCAAATCAGACTTGCGGATATGCAGGCGCTGGTCATTCCTGCCTGATGCGCCATGCCGCACGGCTTGCCACGGGGCCGCTGCGCGCAGCGTATCGATCAGAGCAAGCTTGCGCCCGTCACCCGGCATACCGGCAACTGACCCGCGCGGCCGCCCGCGACGTGCCGACTTCTCTTTCTGCCCTGAGCGGCCGGCCTGACCGCCAGAGGCGCGCAATGTGCCGCTCGCGATACCATCGAGAAGGTGCTTCGGGATGGCTGCCTGCGTCGCAGCCAGCAACAGATCATCGAGGGGAATATCGCGCTTGCCAGAATCTTCGGGCGACTCGGTTTCACTATCTGATTGCGGTTCTTGAGGCGGTGGAGGCGCAGATTGCTGCTCTGCGGGCAAGTGCAAGGCTCTGGGCGCAAGCACCAATCGCATCGCAGTTTCCAAATGCGAACCGCCCACTCGCTCAGCACCGTCACAAACAGCTAGGCCGCCCGCACACTGCTCTGCAAACAAGACCGGACGAAGCGAGTGTACGCCGATTGCAGCAGCAGTCGCGGCAATGGCTGATCGCTGTTTTTTAAGCAGTCGCCGAGCCTGCGCTTGGGTTTGCCCGCATATCCGCAGAGCAAAGTCGAGAGACCGCGCTCCTGATACATCGCAATGAAAAGCGCATCGCTCCATCATGCCAGCAGGCGGGGCCTCGTCTCTCTCCAAACCATCATCGAGCAGGATTATAGACAAGTCTTGGCGATCAATCGCTTGGGCCAAATGCGCCGCGACGTTGGGCGAAAGACGCTCTGCCATCGACACGATGACAACGCCGCCTGCCGCACGTTCAACTATTCCAGCCCGCTGGACGGGCGCACCCTTCGCCAATGTCGCAGTCAGGTCCAAGCCGCCCAGCAATTGCTCGCTATCGGCATTGGCCGGGAGCTTGATGACCGGCATTCGCGCTGAGAGAGCTTTGATAAGCTCAGCGACTAAGCGATCCCGAACAGGCCCAAACCCGCGCAAGACAATGCCTCCGTACTTGTGAGGCTCCCAAGCAAACAAGCCGGCCGCTAACAGAGCATCAGCCAACGCCGCCTCTGCTGGCTCTTGCTCGCTCAACCGAACAGCTCTTCCAGCGCCATTTCAATGCGCACGGTAGAGCCGGTCTCATCCAGCACATCACGCCGCAAACGGTGGCGCAGAGCCAGCGGTGCCATGCCTTTCACATGATCGCGCGTAACCGCAGGGTCGCCCTCTAGCGCTGCCAACGCCCGCGCGCTTCGCATCAAGGTCAGCTCACCGCGCAGGCCGTCTGCACCGACCGCTTTGCACAATGCGGCGGTGTCTTTCAGTATCTTTGCAGGCGTCTTAACCTTCGCCAAAGCCTTCTTCGCTCGGTCGATCTGGCGCAATACCTTGCTGTCCTCGCCTTTCCATTTCGCAGCAAATTTCTTCGGATCGCGCTCCAACGCATCGCAGCGGCGCATGATCTCAACGCGTTCATCAATGGCTTCGGGCGTCCGCACTTCAACGGACAATCCAAACCGATCAAGCAATTGCGGGCGCAGCTCGCCTTCCTCTGGATTACCGCTGCCAATCAGCACAAAGCGTGCTGGATGGCGCATGCTCAGCCCGTCGCGCTCAACCAGATTTTCGCCCGATGCTGCCACATCCAGCAGCAGATCAACAACATGATCCTCGAGCAGGTTTATCTCATCGATGTACAGGAAACCGCGATGCGCCTTAGCCAACAGGCCAGGTTCAAAGTGCTTCTCGCCATGAGCAAGCGCTTTTTCCAAATCAAGCGCACCAAGCACTCGGTCTTCCGTCGAACCAAGCGGTAAATCAACGAAAGGCACCGGCACCTTGCGCACACGCTTGCTAGGGTTTGGTTCCGGGCATCGCTCCCGCTCATCAGGATCGGTATTATAACGGCAACCCTCAATCACCCTGATAGGAGGGAGCGCCCCAGCGAGCGCCCTTGCGGCAGTGGATTTGCCCGTGCCGCGATCACCGAAAATCATGACCCCGCCAATGCGCGGATCGACAGCGGCTGCAAGCAGCGCCATTTTCATTTCGTGCTGCCCAACAATGGCGCTAAACGGAAAAACAGACATGAGTCATTCCTAACAGCAGCGATGGAACGGTCAATCACCCGGCTTAATGACGGAGGACATGAGCAGAGTTCAGCCCTGGAGTCTGCCTGAACATGATGCCGTGGAGCGATGGCTCACTCTGAGCTGTTAGCTGATTGTCTGGTCAAAGCGGCACTCGCGCCAGAGACCCCGGTAGATCCAGAACCTGAAGCTCCTTTGACGGCGGATTTGTCTACAATCCTCCCGCCGTACGGCTTCAGTGGCCACCAGTTCCATTTCCCTGCGACCATCATGAAGGCAGGCCCCAGAACCGCCCTGATGATCAACGCATCGACCAGAATGGCCGTGGCGAGGCCCAGACCTACCATCTGGACGATTACGATTTGCGAAAAGGCAAAGGCACCGAAAACTAGCGCCATAATGAGCGCAGCGCTGCTGATCACTGAGCCGGTATCGCCCAGAGCTTCGACGATGCTTCGCTCATTGTCGCCGCAGCTGAGGTAAATGTCTCTCATTCGGCTCACGAGGAATATCTCATAATCCATGCTGAGCCCAAACAGGACAGCAAAGATCACCACCGGAACAGAGCTCGGGATGAGCTCCGCCGGACTGGCCAAACCGAACAATTCGGAACCGTAACCAAGCTGGAACACGAAAACGACCATGCCATAGCCTGCAGCCACTGAGAGCAGATTGAGGATCAGCGCTTTGAACGACACTAATGGCGCGCCGAGCATCAGCAGTAGCGCAAGGCCTGTTGCGACCAATACGGTGAACAACACGGGCGCGTAACTCGCTCTCACCCCGTCATCGAAATCGTTGAGGAATTGCGCCTGCCCGCCAGTTTCAACCGTCACCCCGGGTAGGTCAATCCACGTCGGTATCTCGCGCGCCAACCCGCGTAGTGCGAACAAATTGGTGTCGGTACGCGGGATCGCACGAAATAGGATCTTGTCCCCACTCTCGCTCATCAGGCTTTGCGCTCCTGACATCGGAAACGGGGTGAGCGACGGGCGGCTCGAAAGCCGCGGTGCGGACACTTCGGCAATGCGCGAATCCGCCTCGATCGCTCCCCTTAGTTCGCGTAATTTGGGCGCGCTTTGCTCTGTGATGACCGCTCCGCCATCGCTGCGCGAAATGACCACAAAGACAGGCGCGCTGAGCCCCTTGATCTCCATTTCCTCAAGCATTTGCACACCGCGCACCGATTCCAGTTCAGGCGGAAAGAGCTCGTCATCTGGAAAGCCCGATTGGGTATAGAGTGAGGGGGCGGCCATTAGCAGCACGGCCGCAAGGCTGCTCAATATCGCGATCCAAGGGTGACGCACGATGAGCCTACCCCAACCGCACCATCGGTGAGAAGTCGCGGTATAACCGCGCCCAGGTTTTGCGCGACCTGGCCAGTCTAGCGCTTTTGCCCCGATAAGCGAAAGTAACGCTGGGAGCATGGTGAGCGCGACGGCGACGCTGACGGTTACGGCGGCCAGCCCGCCAAAGCCGATTGAGCGCATTTCCATCATCGGGGTCATCACCAATGATGCCATCCCAATCGCCACAGCCAAACCGCTATAGAGCACGACGAGGCCTGATTGGCCCATTGCCTCGATCAGTGCCCCGCGTCGCTGATCATGCGCATCGCCCGAGTTGCAGGCGACCGCATCGCTTAGGACCTGACGATAACGATGATAGACGAATAGCGAATAGTCGATGCCAAGAGCGATCGCGAGCATTGTTACGATGGCCTGGGCAACAGTCGAAATATCAAAGAATCCAGCGAATATGACGATGCCGGCAAAGGCAACCGTGCGCGCAGCAATAGCCAAGAGGACTGGCAGTGAGGCTGAAAGCACAGCGCCAAAGGCGTATAGCAAAACCAATAAGGCAAGCGGCAAGGCGCGCAATTCAGACCTTGCACTGTCTTCAACGCTAAAGACTGTGAGATCATAGCTAATCGCGCCGCGTCCGCTGACCGCCCATTCGATGTCAGCCCTATCCTGCAGCATTGCACCGATAGCTTGCCGGATCACCGGCACCTGTTGCTCCGCTCCAAGGGCATCTGGTGTGTCCAGCGCGATGATGAGAGCGTGCCCCTTGTCATCACGGGGCTGCTCGATCACATCGCTTGCGAGAAAAACGGCTTCGACCGCCGGTATCTCTAACAATCCATTCTCGATGTCGTCGATGAACTCATAGCGGGCATCGTCATCAAGATTCAGGGCCGGATCGCTGTACGTTAAAATCAGCGCCTGGCTATCGCGAACTCCGAAAGTATCGGCCAATTCGGCGTCAATCCGCGCGGACTGGCTTCCTGCGATACTACCTGCCCCGCTCACCAATCGGTCGGAATAGGCCCCGATTATCAGGGCAGCGGCAATCACAGTGATTAGCCAGCCAGCCAGCACAGGCCACGGGCGATCCCAACAAAACTCGCCCAGTTTCGAAATCGCTTTCTTGGCCCCTGCCGGTTGGCTTGCAGGGTCGCTCATATATGCGCCGCGCAAGGTAGGTGAATGGGACCTTCAATCGAAAAAAGGGGAGGCTGCATCACCGAAACGGCAATCGCCCCTCGCACAGCCCAAACGAACACCATCTTTACAGACCCACCGCAATTACATGCATTGACTGAACGACGAGTATCGCATGGTCAAGCGTCCTTTCTCACCCTATCCCATGGTGTGCCACCTGGCCTCAATTTTCGAAACTCTTCGCCCGGTTACGAAAGCCGAGCCGCTCTGGAGAGTTTTCTTTAGCACTGAACAAGCGCACCACGCCTCTACCAACCCTCGCCGACCGCAATTTTAGCCTTACAACACTAGCGGGACGCTCCCCGCAGGACTCCAAAGTTCTGTCAGGTCCAGCTTACCGGAGCTTGGCAGACGCGCGCTCGACGATATGAGAGGGAACAACCACCTGCTCCAAGTCGCATTCATGCGTCCACTCGCCTAGAAATTCGGAGACCAATTTCGCGGCGGCCAGTCGCCCCATTTCCTCGATCGGCCAATGCACTGTCGTCAAGGTTGGCCAAACATGCGAAGCCGTCGCGGTGTCATCGAACCCGACCACTTCCAAATCGCCCGGAACCTTCAATCCCAAACTGTATGCAGCATGCAAAACACCTGATGCCATTTCGTCATTGCTCGCGAAAATCGCGCTGGGACGGTCCTCGCGGTCGAGCAGCTTACGCCCGGCCTCTAGTCCTGACTCGAAACGGTAATTGCCCTGTGCCATCAGCGACTCGTCAAGCGCAGCACCGCTATCGGCGAAGGCATCTCGAAAGCCGGTTTCACGCTCGACAGGTGACCGGAAACCTTCAGGTCCGCGCACAAATCCGATTCTTTTTAGACCCTTCGCGAGCAAGGCTGCAGTCAGTTCATGCACCACCTCGCGATCGTTCGACGCAACACAATGCGCTGGCTCATCGAGCGCGGTGGATCCAATCCGCATATAGGCAACATCGAGGCGCCTACACAGTTCAACAATGTCATCCCGTTCCGAAATCGGCGGCAGAATCAAGACACCCAAGGGCCGTTGCTTTGTCAAAAACGAGTCAATCTCGTTCAAAAGCTCCGGTGAAGTACGATCCACCGGCCTTACTGCCAATGCCAGTTCGGTATCCTTGATCGCGGAAAGAACGCCCTTCTGGAAATTGAGTACAGTCTGGCCATTGGGATTGTCATGCAACAAGGCAATCATGAAATTGCGCCGCAGCGCCAGTGCTCTGGCTTGTGGGTTGGGGACATAGTCCAACTGCTTGATCGCCGCCGAAACTTTCTCGCGCGTCGCATCACTCATCAGCGGAGATTTGTTGATAAATCGGCTGACAGTTTTCTTAGAAACTCCCGCCAGTGCCGCCACATCATTGATAGTAGGCGTTCCTTGACCTCGCGGATTATCGTCGTCTCGCAACTTCAAGCGCCCCTTTCAGCAAGCACGCGGCAGTCTGCCAAATGCATGTGCCCCAACCTGCTGACAACTTTAAGGTCGATTGGCAATCAAAACAAATCAGGCTTGCAGTTACTCTGACACCGGTTACCATTAAGATGGAATATCATGGAATTAAGTGCCGGCCAACTTCGTTAGGTCACCGGCGTTTGTAAGGGGGGATGCTGTGCACTCAAGGCGCAAACATCTAAAATTATGGTCAGCAGCTGGCTTGGCGGCACTAACGCCTGCCTGCGCACAATTTGGCGCAACCAACCGTCTGACACTGGCACATACGCTCGATGAACAGCACCCAGTGCATTTGGCCATGGTACGGTTTCGTGAAGAGCTGATCCGGCTGTCTAGTAAGTCAATCGAAGTGGAAATTTTCGCCAATGCCCAACTGGGGACCGAGCGCGAGCTTGTCGAACTGGTTCAGCTAGGCGCTATTTCGATGACCAAAGTCTCGTCGCTTTCGCTGGAGAATTTCGCGCCGGATATGGGCGTCTATTCTTTGCCCTATCTGTTCGATGACAGTGAGCATCAGCGGCGCGTCGTGCAGAGCGACATCGGGCAGGAAATTTTGGACGGATTGAGCGATATCCTCCTCAAAGGGATCGGTCACTACGACGCCGGAGCACGCAGCTTTTACATGACTGGCGGCCCGGTCAACACGCCGGCTGACATTCGCGGCAAGACTTTGCGGGTCTTGCCCAGCGAAGCATTGGTCAAAACGGTCGAAACCTTTGGCGGTGCGGCAACTCCGATCGCATTCGGTGAACTGTACGCCGCATTGCAGCAGGGTGTTGTCGATGGTGCGGAGAATAACCCTCCCAGCGTGCTGAGTGCACGGCACCATGAGGTCTCGAAATTCTACTCGCTCGATGAGCATGTCAGCGCGCCTGATGTGGTGGTCATGAGCCAAAGCGTTTGGGACAACATGACAAGCGAACAACAGGGATGGGCCAAGCAGGCAATGGCTGCATCTGAGAGCTATCAACGTGAGTTATGGCGCAAGGCCTCTGATGACGCGCTGGCCGAAATCGAGGCGAGCGGCGTCACAATAAACCGGCCTGACAAGGCCCCTTTCCGCGACGCAGTGGCTGAATTGAAAGCCAGTTATGACGGAACCCGCATCGGAGAGCTTGCTGCGCGGATTGAAGCCATGTCGGAGAATGCATGATGCGCATGATGATTGAAAAAATGCTCGCCGGCATTCTGGTGCTGCTGTTCAGCGCGACCGTCTTGACGGTGTTATGGCAGGTCATTGGCCGATATGTTCTGGAAGCGCCCAGCTCTGCGACCGAAGAGATCGCCCGTTTCCTACTCATCTGGCTGGGCATGGTCTCAATGGCTTATGCCTTTGCCCGGCGCATGCATGTGGGGGTTGATCTCATTTCGAGCAGGCTCTCGGCCAGTTCACGAGTCACTGCGGCCCGCGCCATCTGGCTGTCATGCGCGGCCTTTGCGCTGGCAGTCATGGTCTATGGTGGCGGCTTATTGGTGAAAGTCACCGCGACGCTGGGCCAGACCTCAGCCGCACTCGGCCTGCCAATGTGGACCATTTACACGGTCATGCCGCTTAGCGGACTGGTGATCTCATATTTTGCGATCTCCTTCCTCATCGAAGGAATTTCAACCGAAAACGAACCAGCTGCTGGAGAACCGCAATGACCACGGGTCTCATCCTCATAGCAGTATTCTTCCTGCTCGTGGCGCTCAACGTGCCGATTGGCTTCGCCATCGGGCTGGCAACGCTCGCCGCGCTCGGCTCAATCATGCCGCTCGACCCGGCCACGACCACTCTTGCTCAGCGAATGGTCGCCGGTCTCGACAGTTTCACCCTGCTAGCAATCCCCTTTTTCATTCTGAGCGGTTATCTTATGGGGGCCGGCGGCGTCGCCAGCCGCTTGATCAATGCGGCCAAGGGATTGATCGGCGCGCTTCCCGGCGGGTTGGCCGTGGTCAACATTATCTCGAGCATGCTTTTCGGATCAGTCTCGGGCTCTGCAGTAGCTGCGACGTCCGCCATCGGATCGTTCATGGTGCCGGCAATGAAGAAGGAAGGTTATGACGCGCCATTTGCGGCATCGGTAACGACATCGGCGTCCATTCTAGGCCTATTGATCCCGCCTTCGAACGTGATGATCGTCTATGCCGTTGCTGCTGGCGGCGTCTCCATCGGTGCGCTGTTTCTGGCTGGTTATGGCCCCGGCATCGTCGCAGGTATTGCCCTCATCATCGCGGCGATGTTGGTCGCGCGTAAGGAAGGATATCCGGTTTCGGAGCGGTTATCGCTTCGCGAGTCAGTTCGCACCATCATTCCTGCGATCCCCAGCATCGCCATGCTTGCCATAGTAGTAGGCGGTATCGTCTCCGGCTTGTTCACCGCGACCGAAGCCAGTGCGTTCGCTGTCGTTTATTCCCTATTTCTGGGAATTTACCTGCACCGCGAAATGAAATGGAAGGACCTGGCCGGTGTCATCATTAAATCGGCGGAGACAACCGGCATCGTCCTGTTCCTGATCGCCGCGTCTACCGGAATGGCTTGGATGCTTGCCTATTCAGGCATGCCTGGCGCTATCGCAGAGGGCCTGCTGACAATCTCAGAAAACCCACTGTTGCTGCTGCTGCTTATCAATGTGATACTGCTCATCATCGGTGCGTTTCTAGATATCACGCCGGCAATCCTGATCTTCACCCCAATACTGCTGCCGGTTGCCGCAGCCCTGGGAATTTCGCCGGTGCACTTCGGCATGATCCTCATCTTAAACCTGTCAATTGGGCTTTGCACACCGCCAGTAGGGACTGTCCTGTTTGTGGGTGCCGCCGTAGGGCAGACCAAGGTTGCCGCAATGATCAAGCCGATGATCCCGCTTTATCTCGCAATGCTAGCGGCACTCGCGCTGACCACAGCGATCCCGCAACTTTCCGAGGGCTTGCCCCGCCTCTTCGGCATGATGGAATAAGACAAAGCTTCGTGCTGTTAGAATAAAGCAAACTCGCCTCCGATTGGCGGAGTTGTAGCTAGGTTGAGGGTAGTTCAGGCAGCAAAATTTTGCCGCTCAGCCGAGGCGGCTGAGCGGTTCGCTTGGTAAGTTTGTCGGTCGACACGATGGCGTTCGGCGCAAAAGTGATTGTGGACGTTGGCATAGATGGATGCGAATTTCTGCAACGACTTCATCTGTCGAAATCGCAGCATTGCCCGTTACCTTCCCTTGCCGCCTCAATCCGCATCCGGTGCATTTGATCTGACAAGACCATTTGGCCTTACAGCACCATTATTTGGAATTGATCGACCAGTCATACTCATATCCGGAAATGTCGTTTGCGCCTTCGAGTAGCTTGGCCGTCGGGCCGACAGCATATTGACGTGCGTGGTCCAAGACATCCTCGACTGAGCCCCAATCACTTTGATACCAATCAAAAATATTGGATGCGATAATCTCCCCAGGCTCGCCGCCAAAACCTCGTGGATGGTTGACAAAGGCAGCGGCAGCCGCGTCAAGCATCTCTTCCAGCTTAGCAGCTGTGTAGGCCTCAGTCGCCAGGTTGGGGCAGCCGATAGAGGCGCAATTCACGGCGTAGTGAATGCGTACATCTTGCCACTCAGGCCGAAGAATATCATGCTCAATATTATCGAGGCTAAGTGTCCGCCCAGAGACCGTTACCGCATCATCTTTCCAAGGGCCTAGGCTCAAGAGGCCAATATCGCGAATTGATTCAACCGGCCAATTTTGGACAATCACGTCCACTGTCGCTGCGTTGTAGAGATTGACCCAGAATGCGAATTGCTCGTCGGCTGAAAAGCTCTCTATGTCGATAGCCTGCATTGCGGTGAGATAGGATGTGAGTGCGTCGCTTGCCTCAGCCTTCATCCGCTCATAATCGACCAGATTCACTCCGTCCGGGCCCTCACTCACATATTCGCCGAGCAGCTCGTTCCACTGCGAATGGTCGATTGCTTCAGTCGAGTCGGCAGCGATGGAAAAGCTCTCATCGCCCAAGCTGCCCTGTTCCGGCGCACATGCAGTCGCAAGCGCGGCGGCGGGGATCGCCCCAAGCAGAGTTCGGCGGGAAATTGCTGAAGATGGAGTTGGTATAGGCGCGGCGCGGGTGAGCATGTCAATTTTCCTTAGGGCTTTCAGACAACTCCTGTGCCTTCGCTCAGCCAGCGGAGAATGTTACACCGCGATCTGGCTGGATTCGGTCTCTTGATCAGTAGGTTTGGCTAGCCGCCCGCCCTTCGTCTGGCCAGCGCGATCGAAATCGCCGAAGGCTTCGCGCCCGATTACGAATAGTATCTTGCAACCAGCAGCGATAACGCCTCGCGCCGTCCCAGAAATTTTGGAGACGCCCACGCGCCTGCGATAGCGCGCTGGACGCTCCGTGATCCGCATTTGCTGCTTGGCGGCGCGCACCTGCATTTCGATAGTCCAGCCGAAATCACGGTCTGCCATAGCGAGCCGATCAAGCGCGTCACGCCGAATCGCTCTGTACGGCCCAAGATCGGTATAACGAACGCCCCAGATCAGGCGGACCAGAGCCGGAGCCAGCCAATTCCCAAAACGTTGCGGCACGCTCATTGCGCCCGGCTCAATCGCGCCCAAAGTTCGTGAGCCGATTACGAGATCAGCGTTATTTGCAACAATAGGTTTGACGAGCTCGCTTGCTTCTTCGGGCACGTCGGACAAATCTGCATCCATGAAGAGAATGATGTTTGTCTTAGGATCAAGCGCATCGAGCGCGGCGAGACAAGCTGCGCCGTATCCTCTTTCATGCTCGGCAATGACCCGGGCGCCTGCGGCTGCTGCCTTCGCCGCAGTCTGATCAGTTGAGCCATTGTCAGCCACAATCACCTCGCAAAGGCCGCGCAAACCTGCGCTGCGTATGCCGCGCACGGTGGGGCCAATAGAGGCCTCTTCATTGAGCGCCGGGATGACCACGGAAATTTGCGGATGGTCGATTTTGTCATTGAGAGCGGGTTGCTCACGGGGTGTACCGCGCGCGCGCTTGCCCCGCCAGAGATCATAGAGGATAGCGGCCGCGATAGCGCCCCATTGGGCATATTGCGCAAGGGGGTGCACCTGAAACTCCTCCAGCGAAAAGTCCTCAAGGTTCAGTCCGGTGAGATAGGACAGCGGCAAGACCGCGCTCGCCACATATGGCCACACCTCTTTGCGGCCCAAGGCAAGTGGTAGAAGCCATAAAAGATACCATGCGTTCACCGCCGGCGCAAAAAGCAGAATTACACCGAATACTGCGGCCAGCGGAACTTCCTCAAATCCGCGCGCGCGGGCATGAAGCCACACAACCAGAACGGCGGCAATCGCAAGCGTCGCAAGTCTCCCCCAGGTCGGACCAAATGCGCGGAACAGCGGTTCATACGCGTATGGGTTGAAATACCACTGGGTGGCGAACGTCTCGGTAGAATCGAGACCGATACCATGGCCTTGAACGGCGAACACGCCGTAAAGCCCAGCTGTGGTGGCCACCGCTGCGATCATCGCCGATGGTTTCAACCGGAGTAGCAAGGGCCAAGCAGCAAGCGCGACCAGCTTCACGCAGGCCGCAATGCCCAGCATAGTGCCGGCAATGATCGGATGCTTGCGGCCAGCCACAACCGCAGCCAGAAGCGCAAAGCCTAGGAAAATGTCGGGATGCAGATGCAAAGTGCTCTCTGCCACAACAAGGGGATTCCAGGCGAACAAAGCGACTTTGTCGCCGCTGTATTTGCGCAGAAGCAACGCAGTCAGTCCGAGCGCCGCAGCGGCAAAAACAAAGCGCAAACCAAGCTCATTGGCGCCAGCAAAAAAGGTGGTTATGGCAAAGATGACCTGCAGTACGGGGCCATAAATGGTCGGATAATATGGGTAATTGATCCATTCAAGGATATCGCGCATCGCTGGCGGGACAGCGGGGTTGTCGATGAAGTCCTCAGGCGGAATGCCGTAAGGGGTCCCCGTTTCCAGTAGACGCCATCCGTCCCAAATGAAGCGGTAAAAATCGTCCTCAAAGACGGTATGCCCATATAGCGCTATGCCGTGCCCAATCGCCGCAACAGCCAACACCGCGAGCCCGCTAATCTTGGCAGGGCGCCAAAGCAGGTAGCTCGTCAGCGCACCGCCAACCACTAACGATGCGACATAAGGCAGCACTGAGGTTCCTGGCGAACGAGACAGTACCACCAAAGTCACAACTGTCGCCAAAAACACAAGCGCCCCGCCGGTGATGTGCAGGCGGGGAGCAAATGTACGGTCTATGCCCGGCATAAAATCCGGCTCGCTAAAAGGCGAGCCTTACGCCTCAAACGCCGTAACGCTGGCGCAAGAATAAGAGCACGGCGCTGCGATTTTTTTCCTTGATGTCAAACTTACCGCTGCGAACTGCCTGAGCGACCTCGCTTGCGGTTTGTTGGTTCAAGTTCCGGTGATATTCGCATTTTTTGCATGTAATGCGCTTGCGCACTTGTGACCGGCCCCGATTGAGAAGACGCTGTTCTGGCGAGACTCGGGGGAGCGAGTTGCCTCTGACGCTGTCAAAGCCGCCCCCAAAGCCGCCTCCGCCACCACCGCTACCGGAGCCAGATGCAAGTGCTGGAGCTGAAGCAAGCACCATGCTCAAAACTGCTGCGGAAACCACGAAACCACGCATAATAACTCACCTCATATCGCTTCAAATAAACTTCGCTCGCATGAGGGTTCGCGCGCAAGACGCGGTTGGATACACCTTGGCACTAAAACTTTTCTGGTATTCGTGAAATCAACTCCGAACGATCTACCAAACGCCCCCAATATTCGTCGTAGGGGTGGATCATCCGCGTCGCCTTGCCGGATGTATCAACGAGTGGGCGCTCTTCATTGTGCCAGCCGAACAAGCCGCGCTTCAGATTGACTACATCGACCGCGCCCAAACCACGTAAGGCCGACTGCGTTTGCTCTGCATATTGGCTCGACCGAGCACCGACTGAACAATAGAATACGACTGTCATGCCTTCGACCAGATCGCCATATTCCAGCAGGAACTCCTCCGCTGGCAGGTCTGGTGGGATACGGATCGCACCCGCCAGATGGCTCACGGAAAATTCCTCGGCTTCGCGCGTATCGAAAACCACCAGGCTCCGGCGGTCATGCTGAGCGAATTCAGCCGCATCGATATGGACGACGTTCGGATAGCTCGCTGCGATGCCCTCATGCACAGCGGAAAGCCCCGAGGTGCGCTCCACCAACACGGCCACCAAAGCGAGGACCGCGGCTGCCACGCCAATTCCGGCGAGGATGAAATTTCGTCGTGGCCACGCTCTCACCTTGCACCATCCTTCGTAAAGGGCCTCACGAGGTAATCGCGCCAACCCTCAAGCGGGCGGTATCCATCAATGCCGGTCGGGTGAAACTTTTCATCCTGCGGCATATGCTGCGTGCCGAATATCCGGTCATAGAAGGAAAAGAAGGAGCAGTAGTTTCGGCCCCAGTCCTCAACCGCGCGGGAATGATGATAGTGATGATAGATATTGTCCGCCAGGATGTGCCGCAAGAAGGGCGGGAATGACAGTGCCGGATTGTCTGAGTGCATGTAGTAATTTGAGACGAGATAGAAGGTCGTTAGCAAAGCGACATATTGCTGCGGACTCTCAATAAGAAACACAAGAGGGATAGTTATAACCGCAAGATACAGCGCGTCTTGCGCCCAATGAGAATAACTGCGCGCTGCGTTCATCCCCTCAATCTGATGATGGATCGCATGAAGCCGCCACAGCATCGGAACATCATGCAATGCGCGGTGCAGCCAATATTCGAAGAACCCAATGACGACCATATAGATCACAGGAAATACGACCAACAGCGGGCCAAAATCGTCGCCCCCTAGAAGCGGCTCTATCTCAAATGATCGAAGCGCACTAAAAGCAAGCGCCTGAAGCGCAACCCCTATGCTGATCGCGGTGCCGCCGTAGAGCAACCCCTCTGCGTAGCGCGTGCGGAAATCGTTGAAGCCCAACTGTTTCCATTCAAAAAAGGCGAACAGAGACACGAGGCCAAGGAAAGAAAGCAGGCCGTTCGCCAGCGCAGCCACAAGGTCAACCCAGATCAAAGGCGCTTCCGCTTCGTAGAGGGCAAAGCCAATTTTGTATTGAGCCCAACCAACCCCGCGCAGTATTGCCTCTGACAAGACAACCAGCAAACCGAAAGTAAGTGCGAAGCGCCAGATCGAGACTGCTCGTTCCTTATCGGCAAAATCGGCCGGCAAACTTTTCGACTGAGTTACCTTCAATTGATCCACCCTGACCGATAAGAGTATGTACTAGGGGCTAAATCCGTCGGCTTTCCGTATAATGTTACAAATGCGTGTGCAGGCTTTTTCGATCGGAGAGTTAAAAATCCAACAAGCAAATCTAGGCGAAAACATTTGACCGGTCTAGGCAGGGAGCGAAGATGAGGCACACTGGTGTGTACTAGGAAGCTCGATAAAGCTCCTGCAGTCGGCTTTAGATTCGGCAAATTGTGGGCCGTCACAAAAGACATCTTTTTGAGCTCTGAGTGCACGGTCCGATCCGGTCTGGATGTGCTGTCAGGCTAAAGCAAGCAAGCTCGTCTCTGGGTGCAAGAGAGCTGCGGCGAGGTCGATCGGCATTAACCGCAGCGAGAATTTGCCATTTGCCCATGGCAGCTGAGTCAAAGGCCTTGTAAGTTTCACGGTTGATGAGGTGGCAGTGCTCAAGAGTCGGAAATACTGCCGATAAAATTTTTCTGCATCGATAGCTGAGGCCATCTGCTATCAAAGAGAGAGCACCTTTCCTCGAAGGCAAAATACTGATAGGTATTGCGATGAAAACATAAGGCTGGGCAAATGAAAAAAGCGCGGTTTTGTTTGTATTTACAGGGAGGTGCAAATGAAGAAAACACTGATTTCGGCAACAGTTTTTGCACTAGCCGCGAGCTCTACAGTTGCCATTGCTTCAGGTTCTACTGGCCGCGGTTCGGCTGGAAACGATTGGGGAACGCATGTCCAACGAGGCAATAACAGTCTCATTTCAGATGAACGTCGCTTAATTTCTCGGGGGCGTGCACTGGTGCGTCGGCACATCACTTGCAAGAGCTGCAAATATCATAACAATCTCACTCGTGACACAGCATCTGAGGTTGCTCAGGCGGTGCGAGAGGGTCGCTTTGAGATAAATAACAGGCACAGAAATGCTGTTCTTACCTATCTCGAAAAGCGCTACGATATCTAATCAAGAGGTGCTGTCGGCCTAAAGCGAGGTTGTCTCCGATTGGCGTGGAGCGCCCTACCCTCACCTCTGTTCAGGCCATGAGGTTTTGCCACGCAGCCAAGGAGGCTGAGCAGCTTGCATTGTAAGATTGCCAATCGCAGTCGCTATTGAAGTGGTTGTGGGCGTTGGCATCGATTGAGGCGAACTTCTTTAGCGATTTTGTCTGTCGGAACCGAAGCATTGCGCGCGCTCTCCGTCGGAACGGTAAGTGTGAGTTCTCCGCTCAACTGTGTTTACATCTTCCCATCTCGCGGCAGCTTTCATTGCCCAGTTCACGCATAGCCGATAAATAGGACTTGAAATCACCTGTGACTATGGCCTCGGCTTGACCGTGCTGCTTTAATGCCTTGCGAAGGAACCTCAAAGCTGCCTTTTTGCAGCGCTTTTTCGTGACTTAGCTCTTGGGGATCTCGCCTTCGTGATCTACCGTGCACCAAAGGTAATGCGTCTCTCCATTCTCTTTCATACACATTTTATCGAGATGCCTTCGAATGTCGGAAGCAAACAGCGGTCCGAGCCTGTTGCAGCACATTCTAACCGTCCCATAGATGATGTCGTAACCGCGTTCGCACAGAAGATACTCCACGTTTCGCAATCACAACGGAAAGCGAACACACATCAGCACAACAAGCCGAATGATCTCGGGTGACGAGTTGAAACGATGGAAGGAATTTGGCCGTTTAACTCCCGATTTTCTCTTCGTCGCAACTGGTTAGCAGCCCCAACTCTCGCCTAGCACGTTAGTTTGACAAGGGTGCTGTCAGTCTAACGCGAACTCGTCTCCGCTAGAGGGAAAGCGCCCTACCTTCCCCATCGATCACGCCATGAGGCCTTGCCACTCAGCCAGGGCGGCTGAGCGGTTGGCCTTGTAAGTCTGTCTATCGGTAAGATGTCTGTCTGTGTTGAAATGGTTGTGAACGTTGGCGTGAACAGAGGCGAACTTCTGAAGAGACTTTATCCTCCTGAAACGCTGCATGACCCGCTCTCTTCGGCGGAAGGGTAAGTGCGAGTTCTCCACCCGATTGTTCGCCCAGCGGCCCATCTCCTGCCTGCCCTGGTTTCCAAGCTCGCTCATGGCCGCTTTGTAGGATGGCAGGCCATCAGTGGTGATTGTCTCGACCCGCCCGTGGTTCTTGAGCGTTTTCTTCATGAACTTGAGAGCGGCCTTCTTGTCTCTTTTCTTGGTGACGTAGCTCTCAAGCACTTCGCCTTCCTGGTCAACCGCTCGCCACAGATAGTGCGTCTCACCGTTTATCTTCACGAACATCTCATCGAGGTGCCAGCGCCAATGCCTGAAGCCACGCATGCGGTTGATGCGCTGCCGCTTGATATCGGCTGCAAACATCGGACCAAACCGGTTCCACCAGAACCGCACCGTCTCGTGACAAACGTCGATCCCACGCTCAGCCAACAGATCCTCGACATTGCGCAAGCTCAGCGGAAAACGCACATACATCAGCACCACAAGCCGAATAACTTCAGGCGAAGAGTTGAAGCGTTTGAACGGGCTATCTGGTTTACGGCGTCTCGGCATCAAACTGACCTACCCGCACCTAAATATCCGTCAATCAGGCACAGTTAGCCTGACAAGACCAGCCGGATGACCTGGGGTGACGAGTTGAAACGCTTGAATGGGCTATCTGGTTTACGGCGTCTGGGCATCGAATTGCCCTACCCTCGCCGCCTCGATCCGCAACAGGTGCAGTTAGTCTGACAACACCTCTTCGATTAACTGTTCGATCGCACCGCTATCAAAACCCGTCAGCTCTAGATCGAAGCCATCATCCAGCGCTGCAATCTCCGACAGCTCAGCTGACAGAAGATCGTCATCCCATCCAGCAAGTTCGGCCAAGCGATTGTCAGCCACGATGTAAGCGCGTTTCTCTGCTTCACTTAAATCAGACAATACGAGTGTTGGCACTGTCTTCATACCCAGCTTCTTGGCCGCCTCTAATCTCCCATGGCCCGCGATGACACGATTGCCCTCGTCAATGAGAATCGGATTGCAGAAGCCAAAGCATTCGATGCTCTTTGCAATTTGGCCGACCTGCTTCTTGGTGTGAGTGCGTGGATTGGACGGGTGAGGCTTGAGTTCAGTAACATCCGCCATGCGGATTTTTGCATCGGCAATTGGGTTCAGATCCTTCATGAGTTGCTCCTATGGTCAAAGGAGCAGCCCAGCTGTCAGATATGCGAGCGCGATGCTTTCATCTTAATTCATCAAGCCCGCGCGCTGATTCCGAGCTTTGAGTGTTGGTTGAGCAGCGCGCGTCCAGACCCATACCGAAAGCGCCTCGCAACGATCTCAGCTGCTTGGACACAAGGAGCGTCATCGCCGTAACCTCTCACAGTCATTCCAGCGCTTCGCCCTGACTTGATCCGTGCCACCTCTTCTTCGATCTCGAACCGCGCTGCCCAAAGCCTCAGATAATCAAGACACGTCATTGGCTTTCGTCCGCGCTTCTTGTGAAGCTTCCCAGCAGCCTGCCTTGCACGGTACTCACGATAAAGAGCATCCACCGATGCCCCGGGCATGTGAGCAAGAATGCTATCAAGGTCGCTCGGCATCACGTCCAGTCCGCGGGGGTGGCGGCGATGAAGCCAGGCGATATGTACCGGCTCGAACATCTCATACGCAGTTACTCGTGTCATCGGGCTCTCCCTTGCTTGGCCAACGACGAGGCTTCTTGCCGATCTTCGCTCGAAGGCCAACCAACGTTTGGTGCAGGGAAACGATTTTCCCTGATCCTCACCTAGATTTTCCCTGTTAATGGCGGAGAAATTCCCTGTTTTTCTCGCAGAACACCGCGAAGAAAACCTGGCGAAATACGCGAGAGAAGCCCGTAATTGCCTGAAAATCCGGCGCAAATTCGGCCAATGGGTCCTTCGCCTCGCAAGATGCATTCCCAAAAACGACGTTAACAGGGAAGTTGGCCAGTTCCGTACCTCGCAAATGACCGACAGAGAAAACCCGCCAACTTGCCGGCATTTTTCTCGAGATCGTTCTCTCTTCGGTACGGTTTGATAGCCAGAGTGGCGCAGAACTGCGCGGTTCTGCAGTCAGCCTTCTCTAGTTTCAGGAAACTACCAGACTAGGTGGCGGAGAGACAGGGATTCGAACCCTGGGTACCCGTAAGAGCACAGTAGTTTTCGAGACTACCCCGTTCGACCACTCCGGCATCTCTCCGCAATGAGCCCGGCTTTGCAACGCATCCACTGCGCACTGCCCGGCTGGTCAAGGATGGCGCGGTTAGCGGACGCCGCCTCCGATGCCAAGTCCAAATCCGGGCGAGCGCTGCAAAATCGGGGGAACGCGTCACTTACCAGCTTGTCTTTTGCAGCGCCTTCTCCATATCTGTGCAACTCATGGAACGAACTCTATTTTTCTCGGCTCAAGCTGGCCGCACTATTGAAGCCCCTCAAAGCGCAAGCGCGACTTTCGCCATCGGGGACATTGTGCGCCATAAAATCTTCGATTTCCGCGGCGTGATTTTCGATATCGACCCAGTCTTTGCCAACAGCGAAGAATGGTACAATTCGATCCCAGAAGACATTCGCCCCCACCGCGATCAGCCATTCTATCATCTCTTCGCTGAAAGTGATGAAAGCTCATACGTGGCCTATGTCAGCCAGCAAAACCTACTTGGCGATTCAATCGGCGGACCGGTGGAGCACCCTGATGTGCATGAGCTGTTCGAGACCTTTGAAGACGGCCGATATCGCTTGCGGCGGGCCCTAACTCACTAAGGGTGCCCCTAGTATTAGTGACTCTGCCCGGCTGCCCCCTTAGGCGCGACCCGGGCAGTGATGCCTAATTCTTGATTTTCCAACCCGACTTCAGCAGGCGATATGCGATCAAAGCCAGCACGGCATTGAGCGCGAGCAGGCCAAGCGCCGCGACCACTACATCTGAGGTTGCGCCGCCAATGTCTGTTTCGCCCAAAAAGCCGTAGCGAAAGCCGGAAATCACATAGAAGAACGGGTTTGCGCGGCTGATCGCCTGGAAAGCTGGTGCGAGATTATCAATCACGTAAAACGTGCCTGAAAGCAGACTGAGCGGGGCGATCACGAAATTGGTAATCGCCGCGTTGTGATCAAACTTCTCAGACCAGATCGAGGTCATCAGCCCTAGTAGCGACAGCATAATTGCGCCCATCAGGCCAAACCAGATTATCGCCCAGCCATGCGCGATGCCCAGCGTCACGCCGGGATAGAGGAACATTGCGGCGGCCACTGTACAGCCAACCAGCAGAGCGCGGGTCATCGCCGCGCCGACAATGCCGGCCATTAATTCGCCCTCAGACAAAGGCGGCATGAGCAAGTCGATGATCGTCCCTTGGATCTTGCCCGAAAGTAGCGAGAAGGACGAATTGGCAAAGGCATTTTGCATCATGCCCATCATGATCAGTCCCGGCGCCACAAAACTGCTAAAGGATACGCCCAGAACTTCGCGTCCGCCCCGGCCCAGCGCGACTGAGAAAATCACCAAAAACAGCAAGGTCGTGACCGCTGGCGCCCAAATCGTTTGCGTCTGCACCTTGAGAAACCGCCGAACCTCCTTAATATAGAGACTCCACAACCCAACCCGGTTAATCCCGGCAATTACGGGTTCACCGCGCGGCGTAAACGTGCTTTGGTGTTTGGGCATATCGTTCTTTGGCGAGGTGGAGGTATCGGGCGTAGGTTTGGCTTGATCGACCATCAGCGGGCGAGTAGTGCTTTGCGCCTCTGGTGACAAGCCATCTGCGCTGAGTAATCGCTAGTCACTTATATCTCGGCAAACCGCCGGATGAATTAATTTATACAGGATACTGAATGAGCTGGACTGATGAACGTATCGCGACTTTGCAGAAGTTGTGGGAAGGCGGCGCGACTGCCAGCCAAATTGCCGAAGAGCTTGGCGGTGTGAGCCGCAATGCCGTGATCGGCAAAGCGCACCGGCTTGGGCTCAAATCGCGCCCATCCCCCGTGAAGTCAGCCGACAAGAAGAAGGCGCCCGCGAAGAAGGCGGCGCCTGCGGCAAAAAAAGCGCCAGCAAAGAAAACCGCGACCAAGACAGCGAAAACCGGTGGGCGGCCGGATCCGCGTACGCCAATTCCTGCTTCGCACACCAAAGATTCGAGCATCCCGTTCCAGCCGCTGCCGAACAAGTCACCTGACCTTCCCAAGATCGTCTCGGTTGGGCCCGGCGGCTTCTTGCGTCAGGGCCCCGGAGATCAGCAACCACCTATTCCGCCTGCGCCCCCGCGGCGTCTGGTACCGGCCAAGCCGAGCCCGGAGATTGCAGATAAGACGAGCCTGCTCGATTTGTCGGACAAGGTTTGCCGGTGGCCGATGGGCCACCCGGGCGAGCCCGACTTCCATTTTTGCGGAGCGCCGGTCAATCCCGGCTTTCCATACTGCGTCGAACATTGTGGACGGGCCTTCCAGGCACAGCTGCCGCGCGGCTCACGCCGCCCCCCTCCACCTCTTCCATTTGGCGGGCCGCGCGTTCGTTAAAAACGTTTACGCTGAAGGGCAAATGCACTTTTAACCCGATCGAAATACGCCGCTCTTAGGATATCTATATCCAGGGAGCAGCATATGACTGATCGCAAGGAAACAAACGGGTTTGATCGCCTCGATCGCAAGATCGGGTCGGCGTATAGCCGCGCAATAGCCTGGATTATCCTGATACCAGGTGGCTTGCTGTTCGCTTACCACACCCTATCGAGCGAGACATTCGCGATCACCACGCATTGGCCCGGTCTTGCTGCCGCAGCGGTCTTACTCATTCTGGCGCGCATTTGTTTCAAGTCACGCGAAGGGATGCTGAGCATATTGTCAGACGTAGGGACAGACAAGAAACGCTGAGGTGGCATACGTTCTCGCCGCTAAAAATATTGATTTCCCCTGACGCGGCCCGCGCAATAGTGCTAGCGCGCGACGTACCGATCAGGAGAACACCCCATGTCCATTTCACTTTATGATGCCTTCGTTCCCAGCTGCCAGCAGATCTTGGGCGGGCTAAATGGCCTCATCGACAAGGGCGAGGCGCATGTGAAAGAACATGGTCTGGAGGATGCCGAGTTAATCGAGGCCAAGCTCGCCGAAGATATGTGGACCCTGCCCTGGCATGTCCGTGCCTGCTGGATGCATTCAGCCTATACTTTTGGTCAGATGAAGGGCGGAGAGTTTACGCCGGACTTCACCGACGTGCCCAATAGTTGGGGCAGCATGCGCGCCATGACTGGCGATGCGCTGAGCACGCTCGATGCGCTCACCCCAGGTGAGGTTGAGGCGCTGGCGGACAAAACAATCGGGTTCGTGCTAGGCGGGAAGCGTCTGATGGAATTCACCGGCCAGAACTTCCTGCTTAGTTTCAATCAGCCTAACTTCTATTTTCATGCGACAACATTTTACGACATCCTGCGGATGAAAGGCGTAACGCTCAGCAAACGTGATTTTCTGGGAACGCCGCGAGTGCTCACGGCGTAGCCCACTTTGTTGAGGGGTTATCATGAAGCCATTTGTTCTTACGCTTGCGGCCAGCGCCGCTGCACTTTCTCCATCTGTCGCACTGGCTGAGATACCGGACCCAGTGCGCGCTATGATCGATGCCGCGATTGAAAGCGGCGATCCCGATGCTGTGGCGACAGTGATCGATTTGGCGAAGCAGACCAATCCTGACGACGTTGCTGCACTCGAGGCGATCCAGGGCGAGTTTGATGTGCAAATGCAAGCCAATGCAGCTGCGGAAGCGCAGGCCGAGGAAGATGCCATGCGCAATGCTGGCCTGCTTGATAATTGGAGCGGTAATGGCGAAATCGGCGCATTCCGTTCAACCGGCAACTCCAGCAATACTGGGCTAACCGCGAGCATCACGCTGGAGCGGGTCGGCATCGATTGGCGGCATAAGCTCACTGGGCTGGCAGACTTTCAACGCACCAATGGCGTGACCACACGTGAGCAATTCGTGGGCGCTTACGAGGTTAATCGCGACATCAGTGACCGTCTCTTTGCCTATGGGCTGGCCCAATATGAGCGTGACCGTTTTCAAGGCTTCTCATCGCGTATCTCCGCCTCAGGCGGTCTCGGCTACCGCGTAATCGACAATGAGCGCATGCAGCTCGCTATCAAAGGCGGCCCAGCATGGCGCAAAACCAGCTTCATCGGCGGCGGCACGGATAGCGCGCTTGCGGGCCTCGCGGCGCTCGATTTTGACTGGCAGATCACTGACACGATCAAATTCACAGAAGATGCCAGCGCGTTCATCCAATCAGGTAACTCGACCTATAATTCGACCACAGGTCTAGAAGCAGCGCTAGGCGGCAATCTTAGCGCGCGTGTCGCCTATGTTATCGACCATGATACTAACCCGCCTTTGGGTGCCGTTAGCACCGATACTTTGACGCGCTTTACGCTGATTTACGGGTTTTAGAGCAGGCGAATAGACTTAGCGCTTGGACGCAAACCAGATGACGTGGTGCGCGCCCTTGTTATTGGGACGAGAACGCACACGGCGCTCCTCAACCTGTAAGCGCGCATCCTCCAAGCGACGGCGGAAACCGTGGTCGGGCGCGGCGGACCACACCGCGAGCACACCGTCCGGCGTTAGCGCATCGCGCGCTTTGGCGAGCCCCGTGCGCGAATAGATGCGGTTGTTATCCGCACGCACCATGCCGTCTGGGCCATTGTCAACGTCGAGCAGGATCGCATCGAATTTTGCGCATGTGCCATCGTTCGCATCATCGATCAGCGCGGCGACATCGCAAATCTTGAGGTCCAGGCGCGGATCATCCAGAGCATCGCCGGTCAGCTCTGCCATCGGCCCCTTGGCCCATTCGATGATCTTGTCGGAGATTTCAGCGACCACGGCCTCGCCCTTCTCCCCCATCCGCGCGAGCGCCGCGCGGTAAGTGAAGCCCATGCCATATCCGCCGATCAGGATGCGCGGATTGTTCTTCTCCAACCGGTCAAATGTGAGCTCAGCCAGTTGCTCCTCAGAGAAGCGCATGCGCGTGCTCATCAGCTCATTATAGCCCAGCACAATCATGAAATCGCGCCCGTGGCTGTAGAGCTCAAGCACTTCCCCATCGGGGATTTCCACGGTGTCGATCAGTTCACGTTTTAGCATGGCGGGGGCCTTAGATGATTTCGTCTTCGTCAAACATAGTGTCGGCCAAAACAGCTTCTGCGATGTCGTTCAACCGGTCATCGGCGGTATCTGGTGCAACAACCTCGGCAATATGCATCAAGGCGTCCCCCTGATTGACGACCGGTAAGTTGGTTCGGCCAATGATAACACCGGATAATGTGGCTGTAATGTCGTGGTTTTCTTCCCCAAATGGATCGGAGATCGTGCCCAGCAATTCGCCATCTTCAACGAATTGTCCCGCCGCCTTGATCGCGCGGAAAATGCCGCCCTCGCTTGCCCTGACCCATGATGTGCGCACGCTGCGCACAGACGCGGCGGCCGATTTCGCTGGCTTGCGCACCCCCATGCCGAGGTGGTTCATCACGCGCAAAATGCCCTGCACGCCAATGCGAATTGCCAGCTCGTCAAACCGCAAGGCTTCGCCGGCCTCAAACAGCAGCACGTCGCAATCATGCTCCGCCGCGGTTTGCCGCAGAGACCCCTCGCGCAGGCTAGAGGTGATGATCGCTGGCGGCGCGAACACTTTGGCCAGTTCCGCTGCGCGCGGGCGATCCGCACTGATGCGGATTTGCGGCAAGTTCGTGCGGTGCAGCGCGGCCGTGTGCAAGTCCACGCCAAAATCGCATTGCTCGATAATCTCAGTGGTGAAGACATTCGCCAATTGCGCCGCGAGCGAGCCTTTCGCAGAGCCAGGGAAACAGCGATTGAGGTCGCGCCGGTCTGGCAAGTAGCGTTGGTGCGCGACGAAGCCGAACACGTTGACAATCGGAATGCACAGCAATGTCCCGCACAAACGCTTTGCCGACACATGGGTAAGCAAGCGGCGGATCACCTCCACACCCAATATTTCATCGCCGTGGATCGCGGCGCTCACAAACATGGTCGGCCCCGGTTTTGCGCCGTGTATCACTCTGATCGGCAGCGAGACCTCGGTGCTGGTGGAAAGACGGCTGATCGGGGCGTCGATCGTCGCAACTGTACCGGCGGGCACTTCATGGCCGCATAGGATGAACGGCGGGCGCGGTGTGGTTTTGGGCAATTCATATCCTTTTTGCTGAGAGCCTGAAATGGGCCATCCTCATACAAAAGAAAAGAGCCACCCGGATTGCTCCAAGCGGCCCTTCTTTATCCAATAAGCGTGAAGCTTAGTCCTTGAGGAAGTCCGGCATGGACGCGCCGCCCTCATCAGAACCGCCGCCATCACGGCCTCCGCCACGGCCCCCGCGATCACCGCCGCGGCCACGGCCACCGCCACGTGGGCGACGATCACCACCGCGACCGCCGCCGCTGCGTGGCTCGCGTGGTGGGCGAGTGTCTTCGAGCTCTTCGCCAGTTTCCTGGTCAACAACGCGCATCGACAGGCGAACCTTGCCGCGCTGGTCGATTTCGAGAACCTTGACCTTCACTTCGTCGCCTTCGCTGACGACGTCAGTGACTTTCTCAACCCGCTCATTCTTCATTTCAGAGACGTGGACGAGACCGTCCTTGCCGCCCATGAAGTTCACGAATGCTCCGAAATCAACGATGTTGACGACCTTACCATTGTAGATTTTGCCAACTTCGGCCTCTTCCACAATGCCCTCGATCCAGGCCTTCGCCGCAGCGATTTCATCCGCGTTTGAAGAGCTGATCTTGATCGTGCCTTCATCGTCGATGTCAACCTTCGCACCGGTTTCAGCGACGATCTCCCGGATGACTTTGCCGCCCGTGCCGATGATGTCGCGGATCTTCGACTTGTCGATCTGCATGGTTTCAATGCGCGGAGCATGCTTGGATACTTCACCGCGTGAAGAGCCAAGTGCTTCGGTCATTTTGCCCAGGATGTGCGCACGGCCAGCTTTCGCCTGCTCCAGCGCCTGTGCCATGATTTCCTGCGTGATGCCGGCAACCTTGATATCCATCTGAAGGCTGGTGATGCCTTCTTCAGAACCCGCGACCTTAAAGTCCATGTCGCCCAAGTGATCTTCATCACCCAGAATGTCGGACAGCACGGTGAAGTCTTCGCCTTCAAGGATCAGACCCATCGCAATGCCGGATACTGGACGCTTCAGCGGAACGCCTGCATCCATCATCGACAGCGATCCGCCACAAACTGTCGCCATCGAGGACGAGCCGTTGGACTCGGTGATGTCTGACAGAACGCGGATGGTGTATGGGAAGTCTTCAACCGTTGGCAGCACAGGGTGCAGCGCGCGGTAGGCGAGCTTGCCGTGGCCGGTTTCGCGGCGGCTGGTGAAGCCAAAGCGGCCCACTTCGCCGACCGAATAGGGCGGGAAGTTATAGTGCAGCATGAAGTTGTTGTATGAGAGGCCTTCCAGCCCATCAATCATCTGCTCAGCGTCTTTAGTGCCCAGCGTTGTGGTACAGATCGCCTGCGTTTCACCGCGGGTGAACAGCGCCGAACCGTGGGTGCGGGGCAGCAGGCCGACCATCGCCTCAATCGGGCGAACTTCGTCGGTCTTACGGCCATCAATACGCTGACCATCCTTTAGGATTGCCTTGCGAACAATGTCGCTTTCCAGCTTCTTCACGAGCTTGAGGCGGCCCATATACTCAGCCGGATCGCTCTCTGCGAGGTCAGCATAGTGATCGCGCGCCTTTTCGCGCGCTGTATTCACCGCATCCTGACGGGCAGATTTGTCAGTGATCTTATAGGCGGCTGCCAGATCATCACCGATAACGCCGCGCAGCTCTTCGAGAGCAGTAGTCTTATCTTCGACCGGATCGAGTTCCCACGGATCTTTCGCAGCTTGTTCAGCGAGATCGATGATCGCGCCGATAACCTTGCGGCTTTCCTCGTGAGCGAACATCACCGCGCCGAGCATTTGCTCTTCGGTCAGTTCTTTCGCTTCGGATTCCACCATCATCACCGCGTCTTGTGTCGCAGCGACAACGAGGTCGAGATTGCCTTCGTCACCAAGCGCGTCTGTGACGGTTGGGTTGAGGACATATTCGCCGTCATTGTTATAGCCAACGCGCGCTGCGCCGATTGGGCCCATAAATGGCAGGCCGCTGATGGTCAGAGCAGCAGAGGCTGCGATCATCGCAAGGATATCTGGCTCTGTCTCGCCATCATAGGACAGAACCTGACAGATAACATTGATTTCGTTGTAGAACCCTTCTGGGAACAGCGGGCGGCACGGACGGTCGATCAAACGCGAAGTCAGCGTCTCTTTTTCCGTTGCGCGGCCTTCACGCTTGAAGAAGCCGCCGGGGATCCGGCCAGCTGCAGAGAATTTTTCTTGATAGTGAACGGTCAGCGGGAAGAAATCTTGGCCTTCCTTGACGCTCTTGGCGGCGGTCACGGCGCAAAGCACCACGGTTTCGCCATAAGTGGCCAGCACTGCGCCGTCTGCTTGACGGGCGATCTGACCGGTTTCGAGAGTGAGGGTTTTTCCGCCCCATTCAATCGATACGGTTTTCTTGTCGAACATGTATTTTCCTTTTGAACCCGCGTGACGCCTGATTGCGTGGCGGGGCCTCTTGTTTCCGGGTGTACCGGCCCGGGCCGGGGTGGAGCCTCATTGGCTCCGATGGTCCTGTCACCGGATTGCGACAGGTTCCCAATGGACAAAGGGCGACCATCTGGCCGCCCCTTGAAAACTCTTATTTACGCAGACCCAGTTTCTGGATCAGGGCGTTATACCGCTCAACGTCTTTCTTCTTGAGATAGGCGAGCAGGTTACGGCGCTTGTTCACCATCATCAACAGACCCCGACGGGAATGGTTATCCTTGTGGTTTGTCTTGAAGTGTTCGGTGAGGTTGCGAATACGGGTTGTGAGGATCGCGACCTGGACTTCTGGCGAACCGGTGTCGCCTTTGCCCTGTGCGTTGTCCTTGATGATTTTGGTTTTTTCTTCGGCTGATACCGACATATCTGTTCTCACTTACTTAGCGACATCGGGTAGGTTGAAACCCCTTACGACTTTCGCCGTCCCATCCTCAATTTCCATTAGCGCAACGGGGACAGTGTCCAACGTCGCACAATAGAGCCCAGATGGTTGGGGCATTCCGGAAAGGACCCGGCCCTGACGGACCGCCTGCGCGCTTTCCAGATCGAGATTGAGGGCCGGGATGTCGTCCAGCCCCGCCTCGAGCGGCAGGGTTAAGTCTTGCAATGGCGCGCCACTAGCGATTTCATTGAGTTTGTCCAGCGAAATCGACTGGTTTTCGGTGAACGGGCCGGCCTTTGTTCGCCTTAGGTAAGTGACGTGGCCAACTGTTCCAAGTTCGCGGGCGATATCGCGGGCGAGCGAGCGGATATACGTGCCCTTGGAAACATGGGCCCGAAGCATCGCCCAACGCGCCCCATCTGGTTCCTCCCCTTCAGCGACGTAGGTTACCTCGTGGATCGTAACGCGCCGCCTAGGAATCTCCAACTCCTCGCCAGCCCGGGCTCTTGCATAGGCACGCTTACCATCAATCTTTATGGCCGAGTACGCAGGCGGGACCTGTTCGATCTCACCTTCGAAGGAGTGCATTACCTGCTCGACGTCCGCGTAATCGGGTATGTGGTTCGAGCGCTCCACCACCTCGCCCTCAGTATCGAGCGTGCTGGTCTCCTCGCCGAACTTGATGGTAAATTCGTAAATCTTGCTCGCATCCAGCATCCGGCCTGCGAGCTTCGTCGCCTCACCTAGCGCGATGGGTAAAACGCCCTCGGCAAGCGGGTCAAGCGTGCCGCCATGCCCGACTTTGGTTTTGGCATAGCCGCCCTCGCGCAGGTTGCGTTTCACCGCGGCCACAGCCTGCGTCGAGCCAAGCCCGCGCGGCTTGTCCAGGATGATCCAGCCCGAAAACGGTATTGGCGGCGCGGGTTTGAGGCTGCTCATGCACGCCCGGTTAGGGGCTTACCCAAACCACCTCAAGTGGCTTGCGGCACCGGCTCAGCTCCGCCCAGCGAAAATTGCGGGGTTTGTCCAAACACTAGCTTGTTCATCACCAGCGCAGTGACAATCGAGAGCACCAGTGTCACCGCCATGCCGTGAATGTAATGCGCAGGCTCCCAGACCATGCTCCAGAAACCGTAGAACGCGACGCCCGTGACCACGCCGATCATCGCCGCGCCCGCCTTTACATTCTTGAACAGTAAACACACCGCAAATGCTGACAGGATAGGCATGGACAACAAACCATAGAGCTGTTGCACTGTATTGATCAGGCTTTCCTGGCTCGCGAAAAATGGCACCAGCAAGAGTGCCAGCACCGACATCGCAATTGAGACAATTGCGCTCAGTTTCGCAACCGAAGTTGGCCGGTCAACATAGGCTTCATGAATGTCGCACACGTAAAGCGCGGCGCTAGCGTTGAGGATGGAATTGAAGGTGGTGAGCACCGCCGCTGCCAGCGCCGCGGCAAACGCTCCCGAGAGCCAGACAGGCAGCACATCGCCAACAATCCGGCCGTATGCTGCATCGCCAACATCGCCGTAGAGCTTGTACGAAACTATACCGGGAATGACCACAATCGCAGGCACGATCAGCAGGCGAATACCCGCTGCAGTGAGCACGCCCTTTTGTGCTTCCTTGATGTTGGGCGCAGCCATAGCACGCTGTGTAATCGTCTGATTGGTCGACCAGTAGAACGTCTGGATGAAAATCATTCCAGTCAAGAGCGTATGCCACGGGATCGGACTGTCATTTGCCCCGATAAGGGTCAGTCGGTCCGCCGGAATGCCGGAAAGGTCAAAGTCAATTGCTTGCAGCGCGAGATAGACCACCAACAAAGCCAGCCCAAGGATTAGCACGCCCGAATAGGTATCAGACACCGCGACCGCTCTCAGCCCGCCAAAAATGGCATAGCACGCCCCGACAATGGCAAGGGTTACCGACACGATCAGCAGGTTCTCCAACCCCGTATCCAGCCCGACCATTGAGAGCAGGAAGAGCGATCCGCCATAAAGGATCGCAGGCAGGAAAATGAACAGATTGCCGAACAGAAACAGCACGCTGATTAGCGCGCGAATATGTTTGTCATTGTACTTTTTCTGCAGCAGCTCAGTGGTCGTCGTGCAGTTGTTTTTGTAATAGACTGGCAGAAACACGAATGTCAGGATCAAAAGGCCTGCAACGGCGGCAAATTCCCACCATGCGAGCAGTGCCATCTGATTGCCGTTCATCCCAATCAGCTGATCGGTAGAGAGGTTCGTGAGCGTGATCGAACCGGCGATAAAGTACCATTTGAGCCCGCCGCTCGCGAGGAAGTAGTCCTTTTCGCCCGAATGCCTTTCATCCAGCTTGCCGCGACAATGCATGTAAGTGGCAAAGGCGATCAACGCGGTGATACCCACAAACACGCCTATCTGAACCGGATCAGTCATACTCTTATTTTCCTCTCGCCCGAACCGCGTGTCTGCGCAATGATAACAGATTTGTCCAACCTCGATTTGAGGCCGGGCAAAAACGCGCAAAAAAAGAGGTGGTCCGCCCCTAGGTCAGGGAAGTGAACCACCTCTTCAATTCGTGCCGGATCAATCCCCCGAAAGTCCGACACGATATAAGTCTCTTCTATCGCCTTCTTAGAACTTGGCGCGAACACCCGCGGTGTAGCGAGCGCCAGTACGCAGATATGTCAGCACCCGGTTGGGGAAGCGTGAGAAGTCGCGTGTGTCTTCATTGAGGACGTTGAGACCCTCGACAAAAACCTGGAACTGATCGGTCAAGTCAAAGCTCGCCGAGAAGTCCAGCTGCCCAAAGCTCTCCCGCTGACGCGGTTCGCTTTGCTCGGCGTTTTCCTGCACGAGGAAGCCGTCACGATAGTTGTACGAGACTCGCGCAGCCAGTGGGCCATTTTCATAGAATCCAGTGACGTTGAACGTGTGCGGCGTGAAGCCGTTGAAGCCCAAATCACCCGGAGGCGCATTGTCCTGCGTCGAGTTCACATAGGTGTAGTTGATGATACCGCCAAAGCCGTTGTCAAACGTCTTCTGGAAGGCGATCTCTGCCCCGGTGATCGAACCGGACAGGCCATTACGCTGACGCGTATCCTGGAAGTCGAGGTCGAGTACCGTATCAACGGTCACACCTTGGTTGCCAGCGGGCCGGATCACCTGACCCGGTACCGAGATAGTCGATTCCTCGAGGAAACCGCCCAACTCTTTGTGGAAGCCAGCGACACTGAAATAGCTGAGATTATCGAAGTACCACTCAAAGGTGATGTCGAAATTGTCGGCTTCAAAGGCTTCAAGTAGCGGGTTACCGCCGCCGCTGAGCGGGGCATCGGAGCGTCCGCCAAAGGTGTTGGCCACACCCAGCGCCGTCAGCGTCGGGCGAGTCACGGTGCGTGCATAGGCCAGACGGACAATAATGTCGTCCGCTGGCTCAATCTTGAAATTCACCGATGGCAGGAAATTCACATAGTCATTCGGCACTGAGACGGGCGAAGATGCACCGCGCGTCACGACAAGCTGCGTATCACCGGCAGACTCGCGGATCTCGATGACCGGCGCATCAACACCGCTCGATAGAACATCGGTGAATGCTACGCGGAAGCCTACATTGGCAGACCATGGCAAATCGCCGCCAAACTCGCCTTCCCAAGCGGTGTTGAAGTACGCTGCGTATATCTGCTCTTCGACTTGAAAGCTGGATTCGGCATTAAATGTCGGCGTGTAGATGCCAAAAGTTGGATCAATGCCTGGGCCATTGAGGTAAGCGAGCAACTCTGTTGTCAGCCCGCCGGTCCGATCTGGATTGTTGATATTTGCTGGATCGTTGAGAACCGCAAACGCATCCGCAAAGCTTGCATTGAGGATGTTGGCCGGAACAAGCTCCGCTCCAGGAACACCGCTCAAGAACCCATCGAATGAGAACTCGCTAAGGATCGAGGTGTCAAACGGCACGGTGTAACCACAGAAGGCACAGAAGATGTTGCCTGCGCCCAACGGACCTTCGCCATCTGGATCGGCGAAGTTATCAAACACGTCCTGAGTTTTTTCGCGATCAGTATAGATACCGCCAAAAGTGATGTTGCGCAGCGGCCCGCGATCCACTTCCCAATCGCCATCAAGACGGATTTCGAATACTTCGTCTTCAACGCGCGTCCGATTGACATTCACAAAGTGCAGTCGCTGGATATCGCGATTGGTGAAGTCAGAATCGACAATGTTAGTGATCGTTGAAATGCCATCGTCGCGGGTCGAGTCGATGAAGGGTGATGTCGGTGCGAGAGCGCCCAGAACTACAAATGGGTTCGTACCATCGCGTGTCGCACGCGACCATGAAATGTCAGCGACAAAATTGAGCGCATCACTGGCTTGGAAATCGAAGTTTCCGCCAAACGCAAACGTCTCCGCATCGCGATTGTTCGAAGTCAATACATTGTCATTCTGCGAGAAGCCCACGTCGGTATCATTTGGCTCCGGCGTTGCGCCAGCATCAGGTACACCCAGAAGAGGGTTGCGCGCACGGAAGTCCGCGCTGGGGCGGAAGAAAGATACAACCGTGCCGTTCGCGTCCAGCTGTGGATCGATGAATGGAGGGCCGAAGAAGCCCGAGAACTGCGTATCAAACGAGTCGATTTCGAACGATGAGTAGAGCCCGTCAAATGTCGCGGTGAAGCGATCAGAAGGCGCAAATTGCACGGCGCCATTGAGGGTCAGACGCTCGCGGTCTTGAATGTCGCGGCTATAGATAACCTGCTGCTGCAAGCGCGCGCCCTCAGGCAAGGCCCCGATATCGGTCGCATCTAGATCGGTCGATGTTTCCGGCAGAAGGATGGCATCATTACCGCCGCGCAGGATAAAGCCGTTGGTCAGGTTGCGGTCAAACTGCGCATTACGCTTGTTATACGAAGCGCCAAACAGCGCACCGACGGTTCCATTCGACCACGACACAACGCCGCTAATATCTGCGCCAAATTCTTCGCTGAGATTCTCATAGATGCCTGCTGCGGACAGCGACGCATTGAAGCCGAGGCGATCAAGAGGCTTCGCGGTTTGAACATTGACCAGGGCGCCGATGCCCCCTGATTGAAGCTGCGGAACAGAGGTTTTGTAAACCTCGGCGGTTTGAATGATGTCGGATGAAAGAACATCGAATGAGAATTCGCGGCCTGGGTTGTCCGTCGCCAGCGTACGGCCATTCAAAAGAACCGCGTTGAACTCAGGGCCGAGGCCGCGAACAGTGATGAACTGCCCTTCACCGCCAGACCGGTCAATCGCAACACCTGTGATACGCTGAAGCGATTCAGCGACGTTGTTATCAGGGAACTTGCCGACATCTTCCGCCGAGACCGCGTCAACTACGGCAGCATTGTCGCGCTTTAGATTGATGGAGTTTTCGAGGCTAGCCCGGATCCCGGTCACTACGATTGCGTTTTCTGGTGTGCTGTCTTCAGCAACATCTTCGCTGCCTGCTTCTTGAGCAAGGGCTGGTTGACTGGCGACCAGTGCAATACCCGCGACGGACGCACTAAGGGCGGTGTAAAATTTCGAGTTCATTTCTCTCTCCCAAATCTCGCTCGCTGTCACGCGACCGATCTCTCTCCCATGGGCTGCCGTTACAAAAGTTCATAATCCATGGCTGGTTTGGGTGAGAAATGTGTTTTTTGGGAAGAAATAGGCAAACAGGCCGATAGTATGGCGTTTTTGCCGCAGGATTTCCGAAGGTCAGCAAGGTCACACCATAAAGGTCAGCCTATTTGTCCCAAATCATCTAAGCTAACCGGATTTTGCCGAATTCGAGCCCGAAATTCGGATGGCGACCAGCCCACTTTCTTACTGAACTGTCGGCTGAAGTGATACTCATCGCAAAACCCCAACTGCGCCGCGATCTCGCGCATTTTGAGATTGTCGTGAGCGAGCAGATCGCATGCTCGTTCCATAATGAGGCTGGACCGATATTTACCCGGCGATACGCCAGAAAGTCGCCGGAACTTCTTGCGAAACGCCTCATATCTCTCGCGCATGGCGCTCGCCGCATCCTTGGCATCGGCATGCGTTTCCAAAGCCGCTTTTGCATCTGCAAGCCAGCGAATATCCTTCTCAAGATCGCGCCTGCCAGCTTCCTGTATTTCAGCCAGAAGCTCCTGCACTCGAATCGCCTCACGCAAGTAATCCTCCTCGGTCCGCGCTTGGCCCGAGCCAATCAATGAGAGGATCCGCTCACGCCAAAAATCCATCGGATTGAGATTGATAACCGGCTTATTGCGATCAAAGCAGCCGCTATCGCGCCACATATCGAACACGGGGCCCTCGAACACCAAATAGAACTCATCCCAAGTATCGCCCTTGGCTGGGCCATACCAATGCTCCAGCCCCGGAAAGACGAGAATGGCATCACCCGCGGTCACCTTGCGCGATACGCCATTGGCATCGCGGTAACTGCCTTGTCCGCGCACCACATAGACAAGCGTGTAATGCGGTAAGACCCGCTTGCTCGACAGCACGCCAATCCCGTCTTTCAAAAAGCACGCAATCCGGATACCGCCGAGCGGCGACAATTGGAGGTTCTGTTTGTATATCTTTTCTTGCCACATACTGGCGTTCATATGTGCTTAGAGGGATTCTACCAAATTGTGCATGCTTTACCAAAACAACCCTTCACATAACGGGCTAACTCATGCTCAAACGCGGAATGGGGACAAGGCTATTGGCCTTGCTGAAGAGAGTGAGTCACTGACATGAACGATTCGGTGAATTCGGGGCCGCGTACTAGTGAGCGCATTGATATGGGCGACGAAGTTCGCACAGAAGCGGCGAGGCATGAGCCAGCGCCCGCTGACGCGCTCGAGACCAGTCCAGCCAATGCAGCGGATTTCGTATGCCTTGAGACAGCAGAAACACAGATTTTCCTGGAAGCGGCCTTGGGTGAGCGCCCTCGCGTGATTTATAGCGGTCCGTCAATTGGCAAGGTGAGCCCTCAAGAACTTGCCCTGCTCAGCACCAAGCAACACGCACCGGGCAGCGCCAATGTCCACTTGCGCGGCTCACTCCTCAATGAGCTTGGCACAGGTATCGCCGGTCCCTCGGGCTTTAAGGCACACCGCAATGGCACTGGTTTTGCTGCCGATTTCCGCGTCACCTCAGTGGAGAAACTCGGCGAGCATGCAATCATCTTGCATTGCAGCGACCCAAATACGCAAATCGACGCACAGCATCATTTCGCGCTAACACCTTCGAGTAGTATTTTCACCGCTAAAACCACCATCATAAACCGGTCGAGCGAGCCGCTATCGGTGGAGTGGTGCAGCGCCTTGTGCCTGCCGCTCGATGATCGCCTCGACAAATTGTTTGGCTTCACCGGCCGCTGGGCAGCAGAATTTCAAATTGAAGAAATCGACTTGTTTCGCGGTTCTTACATGCGCGAGAACAAAGCTGGCCGCACGAGTCATGACAGCTTCCCCGGCCTCCTCGCTGGGACCAAATCCTCGAGCGAGACCTCGGGACTTGCGGCGAATTTCCACCTTGGCTGGAGCGGTAACAACCGCGTGCGTGTTGACCAGCATCAGGACGGCCGCACCATCTTGCAAATGGGTGAGTTCTTGTTCCCCGGTGAGATCCAGCTGGAACGCGGCGAAGCTTATACGACACCGGAAATCACGGCCGTCTGGTCGCTTGATGGCTTCTCTAATTGCACGCAAAGATTGCACAATTTTGTTCAGGATGAACTGCTCGATGCGCGCGGGCTAAATCGCCCTCGCCCGGTTCACTACAACACATGGGAAGCAGTCTATTTCGACCACGCGGAAGAACGCTTGATGCAGCTAGCCGAGCAAGCGAGCGCGGTCGGTGCAGAGCGCTTTGTGCTGGATGATGGCTGGTTCGGCGGGCGCCGCCATGACAAAGCCGGGCTTGGCGATTGGTGGGTTTCTGAAGAGGTCTATCCGCAAGGCCTGCACACATTGGCCAGCCGCGTGCGCGAGCTGGGCATGGAATTTGGCCTGTGGTTCGAGCCAGAAATGGTCAATCCGGACAGCGACTTGTTTCGCGCACATCCGGATTGGGTACTCCATGCCGATGGTGTCGAGCCCGTCCCGTTCCGCAATCAGTTTACACTTGACCTAACGAAACAGGCGGTATTCGATTATCTTTTCGACAAGATGACCGCGCTCATCAGCGAATATGATATCGCTTATATCAAATGGGACATGAACCGCGACACAAACCATCCCGGCAGCGGCAATCGCGGCGCCATGCATCAGCAAACCAAGGCGGTCTATTGCCTGATGGAGAAGCTGCGAGGGGCGCATCCCAAGCTTGAAATTGAAAGCTGCTCATCTGGTGGCGGACGCGTCGATTATGCGATTTTGCGCCATACTGACCGCTTCTGGGCATCGGACAATAATGACGCCCGCGAGCGTCAATCAATCCAGCGCGGGGCAAGCCATTTCTTCCCGCTGCGCATCACCGGAAGCCATGTCGGCCCGCGCAAATGCCACATCACTGGGCGCGTGTTTTCTATGGAATTCCGGGCGGCCAGCGCCATGTTCGGGCATATGGGCATGGAGCTCGATCTGCTCGATGAGAGCGAGGAAGATCGCGAAATCCTGCGGCGAGCAATTGCCTTGCACAAACAGCACCGCGCGCTGATCCATGGCGGTGATTTCCACCGGCTTGATGCGCCCAAATACTTCAACGCTGTTGGCTGCGTTGCTCCGGACAAAAGCGAGGCTTTGTTTTCCTGCGCGCAGCTTGACCCTGCGCCGATGACACTGCCTGCCCGCATTCGTTTTGCCGGTCTTGATCCAGATCGCAGCTATCGCACCAAGCTGGTTTGGCCCATGCGCAACACGTCAATCACGGAGCCTTCAATCATCGATCAGGCCAATCTACTTGGCGTGGGAAGCACGTTTCAGGCGCGTGCCCTGATGGAGCACGGCATACAAATGCCGCTGATTTTCCCAGACACCTGCCTGATTTTCCATTTGACCGAAGCGTAAGACGCGTGAGAACGCCGCAATCATGAGCACGCAAGAGACATTCGACCTGCTGATTATTGGCGGCGGCATCAATGGCGCAGGGATTGCCCGCGATGCGGCGGGCCGGGGCCTCAGCGTGTGTCTGGTCGAGAAAGATGATCTGGCGAGCCATACTTCTAGCTCTTCGACCAAACTGATCCATGGCGGTCTGCGCTATCTGGAGCATTACGAGTTTCGGCTTGTGCGCGAGAGCCTGATCGAGCGCGAGCGCCTGCTGAAAGTTGCGCCGCATATCGTCTGGCCGCTGCGCTTTGTCTTGCCGCATGACAAAGGCCTCAGGCCAAGCTGGCTGCTGCGCCTCGGACTTTTCATGTATGATCATCTGGGTGGGCGCAAATTGCTGCCAGCGACCCGGACGATCAATCTGCGCGAAGAACCGCATGGGAGCTTTCTGGAGGATCGGCTGGTCACAGGCTTCGAATATTCGGATTGTTGGGTCGAGGACTCGCGGCTGGTGGCGCTCAATTGCGTCGATGCGAAGGAGCGCGGCGCAGATATCCGCACGCGAACCGAGTGCGTTGGATTGCAGCGTGAAGCGGAAAGCTGGACCGCGACCCTGCGCGGCGAAGCGGGCGAAACTCAAATCCGGGCCAAGATGGTCGTTAACGCGGCTGGTCCGTGGGTCGATGCCGTGCTGGGCCGCGCGATCCCGCGTGAAAGCCATGAGAACCTGCGCCTGGTCAAAGGCAGCCATCTAATCTTCCCCAAGCTGTTTGATGGGGATCATTGCTACATCTTCCAGAACAAGGATGACCGGATCATCTTCGCGATCCCTTATGAGCGTGATTTCACGCTAGTCGGTACCACTGATCAGGGGTTTGAGGGCGACCCAAGCGGCATTGATATTTCACCTGAAGAAGCGACATATATCTGCGATGCGGCCAATGAGTATTTGCGCACCGACATTACTCCAGATGAGGCCGTCTCAAGCTATGCCGGGGTCCGCCCGCTTTATGATGACCGTTCAGCCAACAATTCGACTGTCACGCGCGATTATGTCTTTGAATTGGAAGACCGCGATGAGGCGGGCAGCGCAGCACCGCCGATCCTGTCGATCTTCGGCGGCAAGATCACAACCTATCGCAAGCTTTCCGAGCATGCGCTCAAGCGGCTTGGGTTGGGCGATACCAGTTGGACAGTGGATGCGCATTTGCCCGGCGGTGATATTGACCCGATGGCGTTTGACGCATTCGTAAATGATCTAACCGCGCGGTATGACTGGCTGCCGGATGTAATGACCCTGCGCCTGGCAAGAGCATACGGCACACGGATGCATGATGTGCTGGCTGGCGCGCAGGGCATCAATGATCTGGGCCCGCATCTTGGCGGCAACTTGTACGAGGCCGAACTGCGCTATCTCATGGAGCATGAATTTGCGCGTGATGCTGAAGACGTGCTGTGGCGACGCAGCAAGCTCGGCTTGCATTTGACCAAGGCCGAACAGCAAAACGTGCACAATTGGTTCGCTGCTGAGAAAGCCCCCGCATGAGCGAGAATGAAACGCTCGCGTGGAGGATTGCGGGCCGCGAGGTTTACCGGCGCAGCCACAAGAAGGCCGATGGGCGCATGCTGCATCTCTATGGCGAGCAGCCGCACACTTCGCCGCTGCAATCCGAAAGTGCGGACCCAATTGCGCAAGGGGGCGAACTGCGCCATCACCCGCTGCGGCAAGAGTGGAATGTCTATGCGGCGCATCGGCAGAACCGCACGTTCAAGCCCGCCGCGAGCGACGACCCGCTAGCTCCAACGCGGCCCTGCGGCCCGGAAACCGAAATTCCGTTTGAAGACTTCGAACTGGCGATCTTCGAGAACAAATTCGCCGCCTTTCATCCCAGCGCTAGCAATGCTGCCGCGCTGGAAGGGATCGCAACTGAGCCAGCTAAGGGGGCTTGCGATGTCGTGGTTTATGCGCCCGAAGCGGAGGGAAACCTCCATTCCATCGGGCAAGATCGCAGGCGCGTGCTAATCGCGGCGCTGCTCGATCGGTATGAAGCGCTGTTTGCGCAGGGATGCGAATATGTGATGCCGTTTGAAAATCGCGGCGATGAAGTGGGCGTCACCCTGCATCACCCACATGGGCAGATTTACGGATTTAACCGCGTACCCGAGGTTCAGAAGCGGGCGGCTGACGCTCTTGCCGGAGGCTATGATCTGGCGGCAGAAATCCGCACCGCTATGCCCGATTATGGAATAGGCGAACGAGGCGGGATAGCCGCTTTCGTCCCGCGCTTTGCGCGCTTTCCCTATGAGGTGTGGCTTGCTCCTATGGAACGGCGCGCAGGCCCATGGGATTGCACGGATGAAGAGCTCGAAGGCCTCGCCTATTGGCTCGGCGAGATCACCCGGCGTTATGATGCGCTGTTTGAACAGCCCGCCGCAACAATGATGGCCTTCCACGCCGCGCCCAAAACCGGATCGGACAACTACCACTTCACAGTTCAGTTCTACCCGCTGCTGCGCGCAAAGGGGCGGGTCAAATATCTCGCCTCGGTCGAGCAGCATAGCGGCGTCTTCACAGTCGATGTGATGCCCGAAACTGCGGCTGAGCATTTGAGAGCGGTTAAGAATGGCCAAGTATAATGGATAGCGTGCGCGCAGTCTCTCCGGGCCGGGTCAACCTGATCGGGGAGCACACCGATTACAATGGCGGTATGGTCATGCCCGCCGCGCTCTCTGTCCACCTTGAGGCGGAGCTTACCCCGCGCGAGGACGATATCGTCCGGATCAGCGCAGAACCCTTCGGCATGCTGCATGAACGCACTCTTGAGGACCCCGCAAAAGATCATTGGTCAGACCCGGCGGTTGGCGCATTGCGAGAGGCGCGCGCACTGGGCCTTATTGGCCATGGCGCTGACTTGCTGATCGCATCGACCATTCCAGCGGGAGCAGGCCTGTCATCGTCTGCAGCGCTCATCGTGACTGTTCTAAAAGCCGCGCGCATGCTCGCTAAATCAGACATGTCAGACACCGAAATAGCGGTCGCTGCACGGCGCGTTGAGACGGATTACATCGGCGTGCCCGTCGGCATTATGGACCAAATGGCGGTTGCCATTGCGCAGCCGGGTGAGGCCATTGCGCTCGACACGGCAACGCTGGATTATGAACTCGTCACTTTGCCAAAAGGCTATTCGATTGAGGTCATCCACTCCGGCGTCACGCGGCAACTTAGCGATGGCCGCTATAAGGAACGCAAGGAAGAGTGCGATGCCGCGCGTATTGCCTTTGGCCGCGATGATATCTGCACGCTCAACCCGGCCAAGATAGCTGAAAACACCGAGGTGAGCGATGTCATTCGTCGCCGCGCACTACACTGTGCCACAGAACATCGCCGGGTGAAGGCGGCCGTCGACGCATTGGCCGGCGGTGATATCGCGACGTTGGGGGCGCTGATGATCGCCAGCCATACATCCATGCGCGATGATTTTGAAATGTCGGTGCCGCTGATTGATGCGCTGGTTGATGATGCGGTTGCGCTAGGCGCGGTCGGGGCGCGGCTGACGGGCGGCGGCTTTGGCGGCTGCATTGTGGCCTGCGTGGCCGAAGATCAGAGGGATGGCTGGCTCGAAGGGCTGCTCGTCAAGCACCCAGAGGCGCGCTTTATAGATCGGATCGCCCGTGCCACCTGAGGCGCTTAACTGCTAAATAATCCTGCAAGGCTAATGTATTTGCTCATTGCCCAATTGACAGGCGGACCGATGGTATTTTGCAGCACGCCCAGCTCCGGCGCGAACCAGGTCACCGCGATAAGGCCGACGAACAAGATCATGCCGAAGGGACGAATTTTCTCATACAAATGCACATAGCGGCGCGGCATCAGCCCCTCGACAATGTGCGAGCCATCAAATGGCGGGATCGGCAAGAGATTGAATATGCCGAGGAAAATGTTGATCAGCAGAAAATAGAACAGCCCCTGCGCGAGCGGCGCGGCCTCGCCTGTGATCGCGCTGTCTGTGAGAAAGACTTCCTCGCCAAGGCCCAAGATACCGATTGCGATTGCCCCCACGGCGGCCAGCAGAAAATTCATCGCAGGGCCTGCTGCGGCGACCGCCATCATGCCAAAGCGCGGGTCATCCAAGCGGTTTTTGTTGACCGGCACCGGTTTCGCCCAGCCGAAGATCGGCCCGCTCATCAGAGCCAGCGCGCCGGGAACCAATATCGTGCCAACTGGGTCGACATGACGCAGCGGATTGAGGCTCAACCGTTTGCGTTCTTTGGCGGTAGGATCGCCCAAAGCAAGCGCAGCCCAACCATGCGCCACCTCATGGAAGACAATCGCCACAATCAGACATGGGATCAGGACGAGAGCAAGCGAGAGCGTATCAGACATGATGTATAGATAGGCAGCCGAACGCTATCCCGCCAGTGCCTTACCCCGCGAGCGCCCGGCTAAAATGCTTGCGGCACAGCGCAACATAGCGATCATTGCCGCCAATCTCGGTTTGCGCGCCTTGTTTGACCGCATCCCCGGATGCATCGACACGCAAATTCATCGTGGCTTTGCGCCCGCAATGGCAAATCGCTTTGAGCTCGATCAGCTTGTCAGCAACGCCCAAAAGCGTCGCCGAGCCGGGAAAAAGCTCGCCCTGAAAATCAGTCCGCAGGCCGTAACACAGGACCGGAATGCCCGCTTCATCGGTAAGCCGCGCGCATTGCCATACTTGCGCTGTACTGAGGAATTGCGCCTCGTCGATCAGCACGCAGTCGAGCGGAGCATCCTCATGCTCGGCCAGAACATGTGCTTCAATATCAGTGTCCGCCGCAAACCTGTGCGCATCGCTGGCTAGGCCAATGCGCGAGCTAATCGCGCCAAAACCTGGCCGGTCGTCAAGCGCCGCCGTCCACAGCGACACCCGCATATCGCGCTCTCGGTAATTGAACGCAGTCTGGAGCAACGTCGTGCTTTTGCCGGCATTCATGCTGGCATAATAGAAATAGAGATTAGCCATCGCTGAGCGATGATAGGCGCTTGCCGCGCCCGACGCCATGACGCCAGCTCCAAACATTCACAGGCCTATCAACAGCCATGCCCGAAGCGCCATTCAGAGGGCAGACAGACATAAATGGCGATGCTAACACGGTGGCAAATACCATTTTATGGGATGAGTGAATGACTAAGGCAGCGACTGAAGCACCGCAGGCACCCAAGCAGGGCGGCATTCTTGGGTGGATTGAGCGGAGCGGTAATAAGCTGCCCGATCCGGTGTTCCTGTTCTTCTGGCTGATCGCGGTCCTGGTACTCATTTCGATTGCGGCGAGCCTTGCTGGCCTTTCCGCCGCGCACCCCACTGAAATTGATGAGAGCACGGGCAGCGCTCTGATCATTACCGCTGAAAGCTTGCTGTCTGCGGACAATATCAAACGGCTTTGGGTCGATATGCCGACCACTTTCACGCACTTCCACCCCTTGGGATATGTGCTGGTCGTGATGCTGGGCGCCGGTGTCGCGGAGCGGTCTGGCCTATTTGGAACAGCTATGCGGGCAGGTGTCCGCGGTGCGCCGATCTTCCTCCTCACGCCAATAGTCACATTAGTGGGCATGCTCGGCAATCTTGCGGCGGACGCAGCCTATGTGGTCCTCATCCCGCTTGCCGGCATCATCTTCCACGCGGCCGGTCGGCACCCAATTGCTGGGATAGCCGCGGCATTTGCAGGCGTATCTGGCGGCTTCTCGGCCAACCTCGTACCCGGGCAGCTCGACGCATTGCTGTTCGGCATAACCGAGGCGGCGGTTGAGACGGTCTTCGGCGATTTCACCGCGAATATTGCGGGCAATTGGTTCTTCATCGCCGCAATGACTTTCGTGTTCCTGCCCGTGATTTGGTATGTCACTGACCGGATTATTGAACCCCGTTTGGGCACATGGAACCCTGCGCTTGCGGGCAATGCGGTGTCACCAGAACAGCAGGGCGAAGTTGCCGACGGCGATCGCCCGTTGACCGAAGGCGAGCGCAAGGGCCTTCGCTGGGCTGGTCTCGCAGTTCTATTTGTAGTCGCGCTGTGGCTCTATTTCACTTTCGGGCCGGGTACGCCTCTGATTGATGAGGAAGCCTCTGATGAGGCCCGCCTAAACCCGTTTTACCAGAGCCTCGTTGGCGGCTTCTTCATCCTCTTCCTGCTCGCTGGCTGGGCTTATGGAAAGGCCGCCGGCACAATTGGCGACCACCGCGACCTTGTTAAAATGATGGCCGGCGCGATGGAGGATCTTGCCTATTACCTCGTCCTCGCCTTTGCCGCCGCGCATTTCGTTGCGATGTTTGCATGGTCAAATCTCGGCCTGATCCTCGCGGTCAATGGAGCGGATTTCCTCGGCAGCAGCGGTTTGCCCGCTTGGGCTCTACTTGCGGCGATCATATGCGTATCGGCCTTGCTCAACATCTTTGTTGGCTCAGCAAGCGCGAAATGGGCACTGCTTTCACCCGTGCTCGTGCCGATGCTGATGCTGCTCGGGATCACACCGGAAATGGCCACGGCGGCTTACCGCGTGGGTGACGGCGCAACCAACATCATCACCCCGCTTATGGTCTACTTCCCGCTGATACTGATCTTCTGCCAGCGCTGGCAGAAGGACTTTGGCCTTGGGTCTCTTGCGGCGACTATGCTGCCTTATTCTATTGGACTGCTCATTGCTGGGTTGGTCATGACAATCGGCTGGGTTGTGCTCGACCTTCCGCTCGGCCCGGGCGCGTCGGTATTCATGGAGGTTCCCAGCACCGTCACAGCGGCACCGGCTGAGTAAGGCACGCACAATGGGCATAGCCATGTTCAAACCGTTCGTTGCCTTGCTCGCGGCGCCTCTGCTGCTGGGCAATGCGCCGCTTGCGTATGTCCTTGATGCAAGCGCCAGTTCGGTATCGGCCAAAGTCCCGTTTTTCGGCCTGTCCAGCAAGACCGCGACTTTTCCCGAGATGACGGGCGCGGTGTCGATTACGCCGGATCAGCCAGATGCGGCATTGATCGACGTCACAATCGATGCAAGAGCGTTGAAAGCTCCAGACACAGCGACGCTAAATCGGCTGCGCGGAGAGAAGTTTTTCTGGGTCGAGAAATATCCCAGTGTGCGGTTCGTGGGCACGCGCCTGACGATGACTGGCGCAAAAAGCGGCAAAGTGGACGGAAAACTAACCGCGCGCGGGGTCACTCGCAGCGAGACATTGGCCGTGACTTTTGACACACCGCCGACAAGCGCGGCTGCAGGACAGGCAGTCACGCTCAATGGCACGATGACGATTGATCGGCGTGATTACGGTATGAAAAGCTATCAGCTGATCGTGGGCAAGCAAGTGACCATCCGGCTCAAAGCGCGAATGGTGCCAAATTAGGCAGCCTAACTAAATCGCGAGAGAACCCGTCTGGCCTAGCCCTCGAATTCAAAGCCATTGCCAATTGAGCCAAGCGTCGGTTTGAAACCGTCAGGCACATCGCTCCATTGCCACCTGGTCTCATCGTCTTCGATGCTACCTTTGGCATCCTTACGCCTGCCAGTGAGGTAATTGATGCTTGTCTGAGTCATCTCGCCAGTGTTGCGCCGTACATGCGTCATATCAAAACCGATCAACGCCATCGCTTCGCCGTCCCAGCGGAACTGGAACCGGCGATTGGACATGCTCCAACTACCGGCATTGGCGAAGAACCCGATGTCGAGAAAAAGCACGTTCCCCACAATACCCGCCTCGCTTAGGGGATCGCTGATCGTTGGCTGGTCATGCGTGGGAATGATTGATGTACTGACCGCAGACAGCTCATACTTGCCCGAGTTCTTGTGCAGCAACACGAGGACTGCGCGCGGATTGCTATCGAAATAGCGCATGCCAAAACCATCGGTGTTCTCGATCATCTTAGCTGGGTCATTCTTCTGGACGATTAGGACGCTGTCGGTCTTTCCATCGCCATCGAGATCACCGGTAATTTTGTCATAGAGCTTCCAGCCGCGAGGCACGAAGTCGATGTCCCGCAATTCGCTTTTGCCGATCCTGAAAGGCCTGCTCGCCGGGGGCGGCAATGTAACTACGTCATCTTGAGCGGTCGAGGCCAATGCCAGTGCCGCTGACGCAAGGATCAAGGTCAAGCATCATCTCCTTCGTTGCCAGCCTCATCCGCAAGGTCCCGCGCAACCTTCGGGTCATCCAGCAGTTTTTCGATCCGCTCCGCTTCGTCAAAACTCTCGTCAGCGCGGAATTTGAGTTTTGGGGCGAATTTCAGACCCAGCCGCTTTGCTACCTCGCGCTGAAGATAGGCCGTGTTCTGCCGCAGAGCAGTGACCACCTCATCCTCTTCATTACCCAGCAGCGGCTTCACATAGGCGGTGGCATTGCGCAGATCGGGCGACATGCGCACCTCGGTCACCGCGATATTTGCCGCGCTGACCACGTCATCATGAATCTCCTGCCGCGCGAGCAATTCGGACAGGATATGGCGCACCCGCTCACCGACTTTGAGCACGCGGACTGATTGTTGTTCAGGCGTGAATTGCTGACGCGCCATCAGATTTTCCCTCTGTTCTCGGCAGTTGGTCGCGGTGTCGGAATAGCGGTGCTGGTCGAGCGAGCGAGCAGCTGCCCATCCTCGCTTAGCAATTCCCCTTCGAGATACGTGACGCGCCGCCCTCTTTTGATAACCCGCCCCTTGCCCACAAGCGGTCCAGCGGGAACCGGCTTTAGCAAAGACATGTTGATTTCAAGGTTGAGCGGCGCCTCCACGTGGTCAGTCGCCCAGACATGCGCCCAGCCCATCACCTCATCCAGAAAGCCGGCAACCAGGCCGCCCTGCACTGATCCGCGCGGCGTGATGAAGCTATCGGGCGCGTTGAAACGCAGCGTAATTTCTTCGCGTTCCTCGTCAAAATCGACGAACTCAACACCCATCAGCTCGGCATGCGCCGCGCCAAGCGCGAATTTTTCTGCTAAGTTCATTGCATAGTCTCGGGAAGATCAGTCGGCAGTGCAGTTGACGTTGCGCGGGCCAGCAGCTTGCCATCAGCCTCATCGTAGAGCTCACCTTCCAAGAAGGCGACGCGCCGACCATGCTTGATTACACGGCCCTTGGCGATGATTGGGGCAATCGGCACTACGGAAACGAAGGTCAGGTTCAAATCGAGGTTGAGTGGCAGTTTTGTGCCTTGCTCACCCGCCTCAGTAACAGCCAGCAATGCGCCGCCCATCACCTCGTCCAAAAAACCCGCAATCAGGCCGCCCTGCACGACGCCGCGTGGGCTCGCAAAGCTGGGCGGCGGCGTAAACCGCGTGGTCAGTTCGCCCTGCTCTGCATCGAATGATACGAACTCGCTGCCCATCAACTCGGCGGAGGGAGAGCGCTGCCCTTCATAGATTTTGGTCATCAAAACACCGAAAGATCATAGCTGCAATGATAGTAGTGCCCCTCAAGATGACGGCACCCATAAACGGTGCCTTCAAAGTGATTGGCTTTGGAACGGTCATATAGATCACTTGGGTCGTAATAGACCCCCTCCCAATTGCCACCAAAACCGGATGAGTCCAACTCAACTCGCACCACATCCGATACGTCTAGATTGGCATAAGCACCCTCCACAGCACCACGATGAATTCCTGGCTCCCATTCTTTGGCCATGACAGATGCTACAATTTTCTCGTACTCATCCTGATTATTTCGAAAGCGCCTGTCGTCAGCCCAGTTATCAAAAGCGGCATGCAGCAGGACCGTCGCTCGGAATAGAAAGACCAAAACGACCAATGAAGTCAGAAGCGGTACGAGCTTTCTTAGCAGCCCGCCCGAAGTCCCTTTGATCAAGCGTACTGACCAGGCCAAAGTTGCCACAGCGAAACCAAGCCAAACCAGAAGCAATAGGAAAGTTATCCAAGTATCGTATGGAAAAATGAAGATCCCAGCTAGCGCGATGAGCACCGATAGAACTAATAGGCTAACAAGCCTAAAGGCAGGCAAACGAATCCCTCTCCACTCCATAAAGTCTGCTTTCTAAAGCGTCCGTTCACGCTCCTCGACTTCGAAGACTTCGAGCTGATCGCCAGGCTGAATGTCATTCGTGTCTTCCAGAACGACGCCGCATTCGAGCCCGGTGCGGACCTCGTCGACATCGTCCTTGAAGCGCCGCAGCGAAGCAATGGTCGTTGCCGAGACAATGACATCTTCGCGGGTGAGACGCGCGAACAGCCCTTTGCGGATAGCGCCTTCTTCGACGAGCAGGCCAGCGGCCTTGTCCTTCTTGCCCGAACGGAACACTTCCTTGACCAGCGCGCGGCCAACCACGTGCTCGATCTTCTCAGGGCCAAGTTCACCGGCCATTTCCTTGCCGATTTCGTCGGTCAGGTGATAGATCACGTCGAAATATTTCATTTCAACACCGTCGCGTTTGACCAGCTCGCGGGCCTTAGCGTTCGGGCGCACGTTAAAGCCGATGATCGGCGCGTTGGATGCAGCCGCCAATTGCACATCGCTCTCCGTGATCGCGCCGACGCCGGCGTGCAACACGCGGACTTTGATGAGATCATTGGAGAGGTTGTGCAGCGCGGTATTGATCGCCTCGACACTGCCCTGAACATCAGCCTTCACCAGCACAGGGAATTCGACCACATCGCTCTGAAGGTTGTTGAACATCGTGTCGAAGCTGGTCGGGGCAAGCGCAGTGCGCTGCTCCGTCGCCTTCTCACGCCGATATTCCGCAACTTCGCGCGCACGTTGTTCATTCTCAACCACAGTCATCATGTCGCCAGCAGACGGTACCCCGCCCAGCCCCAGCACCTCGACCGGCATGGACGGACCAGCTTCCTTGATCTGCTTGCCTTGGTCATTGACGATTGCGCGAACCTTGCCGCTCTCTGTGCCAACGACAAATGTGTCGCCGCGCTTCAGCGTACCGCGTGTAATCAGCACGGTGGCAACAGGACCGCGGCCCTTATCAAGCTGAGCTTCGATCACTGTTGCTTCGGCATCGCGATCAGGGCGGGCTTTCAGCTCAAGCAATTCAGCCTGCAGCGTGATTTTCTCGAGCAGATCGTCAAGACCGTCGCCTTTCAGCGCTGAAATCTCAACGTCCTGCACATCGCCAGACATTTCCTCGACGATCACCTCATGCTCAAGCAAGCGAGTGCGGATGTTGGTCGGATTGGCCTCTGGCTTGTCCATCTTGTTGATCGCAACGATCATCGGGACACCGGCCGCCTTCGTGTGATTAATCGCCTCAATCGTTTGCGGCATAATGCCGTCATCCGCCGCGACAACCAGCACGACGATATCCGTCACATTCGCGCCGCGCTGACGCATTTCGGTAAATGCGGCGTGGCCCGGCGTATCAAGGAAGGTGATCTTCTGCTTGTCTTTCGTCGTGATCTGATAGCTGCCGATGTGCTGCGTAATGCCGCCGGCTTCGCCTTTGGTGACATTGGTGCCGCGCAGTGCGTCGAGCAGGCTGGTCTTGCCGTGATCGACGTGACCCATGATCGTGACCACAGCAGGGCGCGGTTTCAGCGTCTCTTCAGGGTCCTGGTCTTCAGTGGTGTCAATATCGACATCAGCCTCAGAAACCTTCTCGATATTGTGGCCGAATTGTTCGACCAGTAGCTCGGCAGTGTCCTGATCAATCGTCTGATTGACGGTGACCATCATGTCGAGATTGAAGAGTTCCTTGACCAAGTCCGCACCCTTCTCGCCCATCCGTTTGGCGAGCTCGCCAACGGTGATGGCCTCAGGCACGATCACATCGCGAATTTGCTTTTCACGCGGTTGGTTTGACCCGCCTCCTTGCAGACGGCGCTCTTTCTCACGCGCACGCTTAAGCGCGGCGAGCGAACGCGCACGGCGCCCTTCGTCCTCATTGAGAGCCTTAGTAACGGTCAGCTTTCCAGAGCGGCGCTTGTCCGCTCCGCGATCAGCAGTGCGTTTGTCTTCTTTCTTCTTCTTTTCCGGGCGTTTTGGCTCTGGCCGGGCAACCGGGGTAAACTTGCGTCCGCCGGCAGCAGGTTTCTTCTCAGCACCTGTGTCTTCGGGCGACTGCTCAGCCACATCAGCTTGCGCGGCAGACTGCGCTGCTTCAGCGGCAGCGCGCTCAGCTTCTTTCGCTGCCTCTTCCTCAGCTTTGCGATTGTCTTCGGCTCGCTGCTTCTCATCGGCCGCCGACTTCTTCGCCTGCTGGTCCTCACGCTTGCGCGCATCCTCAGCCAGCTTCAGGCGCTCTTCCTCAGCCTCACGCTGAAGGCGAGCAACGCGTTCTTGCGCGGTCTCAGCCGCCGCAGCAGGCTTCTTGGGCGCAGGTTTTGCTTCCTCGGCCACAGGCGCCGGTGGAGGCGGTGGTGGAGGCGGCGGCGGTGGAGGTGTTTCGCCGGGCTTCACGAGCTTGCGGCGACGCTTCACCTCAACCGCAACCTTATTGGTGCGGCCATGGCTAAAGGTCTGCTTGACCTCGCCTGCGTCAACCGCGCGCTTTAGGCCAAGCGGTTTACGGGCAGGTTTTTTCTCTTCGTCGCTCATTTAGCTCGCTATTCCTTCACATCAAATCTTATCATGCGGCTCGCCCGCGTCGTCGCGCGGGTTAGCCGTGTCCCGAGACGCCTCGTCCGAAGAATGGACATCCCCTTGAAAACTCATCAGGCGCTCAAGTGCACTTGAAACCCTGTCTGCTGCCGTGGTCCGGCCATGACGGCCTATAACGCCAAAGTGGACCACATTTTCCCGGCCCAATGCCACAGAGAGCGCCGCCCGGTCCAGTGGCAAGCGCAATCCTCGTGCGCCGCTGCCTTCCTTGTCCTGACCAACGCGCCATGCCTGGTCGAGTTTACTCATGCCATCTGCGCTTGCATCGCTTGCATGGCAGACCAGCACTACCTCGCCCTTGCGGGCAGAATCTGCGATCCGCTGGCTACCGAGAACTATGTTGCCCCCGCGCAGCTCGAGCCCCAGACGATCAAGCACCGTGCGCACAAGCGCTGCCTCGATCATATGGGGAAGCTCAGGCGAAATTTCGAGAGCGCCCGTCTTGAATGCTCGCGATAAAGCTCCGCGCAGCCGCCCATCCTCAGTCGCCTGTTCCAGCTCAGCGCGTGTCACGCCAATCCATGCACCGCGTCCGGGAGCCTTGGCCTGCACATCGGGCAAAACAAGACCATCGGGCGAAACCGCAAGCCGAATAAGGCCAGCACGCGGGCTCACCTCACCGGTCAGAATACATTTGCGTTCCGGCTCAGCTTTGCCACCCTTGTGATGCGGGCGAGCGCTAACGGGCTCGGAAACCCGAGCCTCGCTACATTCAGCGATGTCTGTGCTTACGCTCTCATTGGTCGGAGTCCGCATTGGCGGCCTCCTGTGTGTCAGGCTTGTCAGCAGCAGCCGCTACCGGCTCCTCGTCTTCAAACCAGTGCGCGCGCGCAGCCATGATGATCTCATTGCCCTGCTCTTCAGTCAGACCATATTCGCCAAGGACCCCACCCTTGTCTTGCTCGCGCGGTGCAGGACGGCGCATTGGCGGTCCGCCATCGGGGCCAGCACGCCGGCGCGGGGCCTCGCGCTTCTTCGCGATCAGCTCGTCAGTGGCGAGATCGGCCAGATCATCAAGCGTCTTGATCCCAGCCTTACCCAGGGTAACGAGCATACCCTCGTTAAGGTGCGGCATCTCGGCCAGATCATCCTCAACGCCAAGCTCACGGCGCACCTCGCGGTGAGTCGCTTCCTGACGATCAATCGCTTCCTTGGCGCGGTTTTGCAGCTCTTCGCCTAGCTCTTCATCAAAACCTTCAATGCTCGCGAGTTCTTCGAGCGGCACATAGGCCACTTCCTCCAGCTCAGCGAAGCCTTCGGCAACCAGCAACTGTGAGAGCGTCTCATCAACGTCGAGCTCTTCCTCAAACATCTTGGAGCGCAGAGCAAATTCCTTGCTGCGCTTCTCGCTCGCCTCCTCATCAGTCATGATGTCGATCTGATGACCGGTCAGCTGGCTAGCGAGACGGACGTTCTGCCCGCGCCGGCCAATTGCCAAGCTGAGCTGATCGTCAGGCACAACCACTTCGATACGGCCATCCTCCTCGTCGAGAACAACGCGGCTAACCGTCGCTGGCTGAAGCGCGTTCACGATGAACGTCGCGGTGTCATCCGACCATGGGATGATGTCGATCTTCTCGCCCTGCAATTCCTGCACAACAGCCTGAACGCGGCTACCCTTCATACCCACACAGGCACCAACCGGATCGATTGAGCTGTCATGGCTGATCACGCCGATTTTCGCGCGGCTGCCCGGATCGCGAGCAGCGGCCTTGATCTCGATAATGCCGTCGTAAATCTCGGGCACTTCCTGAGCGAACAACTTGCGCATAAAGTCAGGCGCAGCGCGCGAGAGGAAAATCTGCGGTCCGCGATTGTTACGCTCCACCTTAGTGATCAGCGCGCGAACACGCTCACCAACACGGGCGGCTTCGCGCGGGATCTGCTGATCGCGGCGAATAACGCCTTCTGCCCGGCCGAGATTGACGATCACATGGCCAAACTCGACCGATTTTATCACGCCGGTGATCACTTCATCAGCGCGGTCCTTGAACTCTTCAAACTGGCGCTCACGCTCTGCATCGCGAACCTTCTGGAAAATTACTTGCTTGGCGCTTTGCGCATCAATCCGGCCCAGATCAACTGGCGGAAGCGGGTCAACAATGAAGTCACCCAGCTTGGCATCATCCTGAAGCTTCTGTCCTTGCTTGATGTCGACTTGCTTGAAGTAATCCTCAACCTCTTCGACAACTTCAACAACACGCCACAGACGCAAATCGCCGGTTTGCGGGTCCAGCTTTGCGCGGATGTCATTTTCCGCGCCATAGCGATTACGCGCAGACTTCTGAATCGCTTCTTCCATCGCTTCAATCACGATGGATTTGTCGATCATTTTTTCCGAAGCAACGGCATTTGCAATCGCAAGCAGTTCAGCCTTATTCGCAGAAATAGCACTGGCCATTAGGTGTCAGCCTTCTCTTCCTCATCCGTTTCCGGGTCTTCTACAATATTCTCAGCACCAGTGGTGTCGAGCGGTTTAGTCGCTGCGATCAGCTCATCGGTTAAAATGAGCTTAGCCGCATGAATGGCATTGAGGGGAAAAGCAATGGGCCCATGCTTTGCGTCCTCAATCGTAATGAGCTCGCCTTCAATGCCGACCAGCTTTCCGCGCAGATTGCGGTGCCCATCGGTCTTCTCAGCAAGCGAAATTTTCGCCTCGTGCCCAGCCCAGTCGGCAAAATCTTTTGCGCGAGTCAGTGGGCGATCAATACCGGGCGATGATACCTCAAGATGGTAGGCCCCTTCAATGAGGATGTCGCCAGCCTCTTCCAGCGCGTCGATCCGCGCCGAGACTGCGCGCGATAACGCCGCACATTGTTCAATCACCAATTGCCCGGTCGCCGGATCTTCCGCCATAATTTGCAAGGCTTCGCCGCCGTCTCCCGCCTCAGATGGCATCATCTTCACGCGCACAAGATCAAACCCAAGCGCGCGCGCTTCAGGCTCAATTATCTCAGTAAGGCGCGCAATATCGGCGATTCGAAACTCCATCATCATATTCAAACATTGTGACAGTAAAAATGGTGGCCGGCCCCTCGCGGCGCCAGCCTTTCACAATCTCAACAATGTTGGGATGAGCTGCAGTTAGGCTCCTCTGGGCGATTATGCAAGCAGAGAACCGACTTCAGCTTCGAAAGATGGGAACTCGCGTCAGCCGCCTTCGACCCAGGTGCGGGCATATTCAGCAGGGGCATTACGCTCGCGAGCCAACTGCTCCTCGTAAAGCTGCTCGCCCCGGATCCGGAAATCGAGCAATTGCTCATTCGAGATCGGCTCGTCAAAATTAACTCCGCATAGCCGCTCGCGGCGCCAGACAACGCGCCCAAACACGTCCAGCTCGTTGACTACCAAAACCCCCCAGACCCCGGCTCGCGGAGGAATATTCATCCGCAGCCGTGCGCCCCATACGGACAGATCCACCACCTCGCAGGATTTACAGCCGCTTACGAGGTCAAAGCTACCCTTTAAGCCAAGACGCAACCGTCCGCCATCCCGCCTACCAGTTATGGATTGAACATAGCTCATGCCACGGGTCTGGCATGATATGGCAAAAACCGAATTGTGAGTGGGCTAGGTACTGCCGCTTAAGGTGTTAAGCGTGATGCCGGGCCGGATGCCTTCCCAGATCCGCTCAGTCGTCGCTCGAAAGACCATGCTTCTTGATACAGTGGCGTAGCTGATCATACGTGAGCCCGAGCGCCTTGGCCGTCTGGCGCTGGTTCCAGCGATGCTTGCCCAGAGCATGTTCGACAATCGCCTTTTCATGCGCATCCACGGCGCCGCGTAAATCGTCGACCCCGTCCAATTCTTGCGCGGACGCAGCGCCATTTGCTATTCCCGCCTGATGTGCGGGCGCAGCCGGGGCCTGCCCCCCAGCCTGAGTTTGCGGTGCCTGATGAGCAGGCGTGAACGGCTTCCACGGACTGTCAAACGGATCGAATTGAGCGTGCGCAATCGCCTCCCCCCAATCATCCCAGCGATACACAGCCCGCTCAACCACATTGCGCAGCTCACGTACGTTGCCAGGCCATGCATAATCATCGAGCTGGCGCGCAAGGTGAGGTGCAAAGCCGGGCCAGGCCTCCCAGCCAAGCTCAGCGGCCATGCGCCGCCCAAAATAATCGGCCAGCACTTCAATATCGCCCTCGCGCACGCGGAGGGGCGGCAAAGTGATGACTTCAAAGCTTAGCCTATCGAGCAAGTCAGAGCGAAACTCCCCGCGCTCCGCCTTTGCCGGAAGATCTTCATTGGTCGCCGCTACAATCCGCACATCAACCCGGATTGGCCTGCTTGATCCGATCGGGGTAACCTCGCCATATTCGACCGCGCGCAGCAACCTCTCCTGCGCACCCATCGACAAAGTGCCCAGTTCGTCGAGAAATAGCGTACCTTTGTCGGCTTCTTCAAACCGGCCTGCGCGTTGTTTGGTAGCGCCAGTAAATGCTCCCGCTTCGTGGCCAAACAATTCGGCCTCGATCAGGGTTTCTGGCAAGGCGGCGCAGTTCATCGTGATGAGCGGCTCGCCCCAACGGGAGGACAGGCGGTGAAGGCGTTCGGCGATCAATTCCTTGCCTGTTCCGCGCTCGCCGATAATAAGCACGGGGCGCTCCATAGGGGCCGCGCGGCTGGTCCGCTCTACCGCATCAAGGAATGCTCCAGACTGGCCAATAAACTGATTTTCCCGCTCCATGGCCAACTTATAGGGAAATTTCCCACATGTTGGCAAGTAGCGCCATCATGTAAAATCCCGAAAAATTATAACTTGCTGTTATTAATGCATTTATTGATTTTGGCACACCCTTTGCTGAACAGCGCACAACAGCAAATTGGCAGAACGCCTTAAGTTAGGGATTAAGATTATGTACGACCGCAGCTTCTTCCGCTCAACTCTCGGCCAAGCCGCCCTGGTTAGCATTACTGCAATGGTCACCTTTGTGGCATTGAGCTCGCAGATCATCGTGTCTGCGCCAATGGGTTCAGTCGCCGTTACCGAGCAGGTTGAGCTAGCGTGAGCAAGCCAACCAACAATATTTCTGGGTTTGCCAAAGGTTTTCAAGCCAAAGGTTCCGGGCCGGAGTCTCTCTCCCCCGACAGTCCCAAAAGCGCGTCCCCCAGCGCTAAGAAGACTTCGGCCCACCCCTCTTCTTCTGGTAAGGAAGCAGACAAAGAGACTCGTAAAGAGCGCCCGCGTCTGTCACGAATAGAGCTTGAAGTGGAGCGCATGCGTAAGTCGCCAACACCGACTCAGGCTCGCGAGACCATCGATCAAACGATTGACCAAGTTGCCGAGCTATTTTCTAATGGAGCACCCTTAATGGGAATTTTCAGCCGAACCCGCGATATCATTGCCGCCAATTTCAACGACATGCTGGATAAGGCGGATGATCCGACCAAGATGATCCGCATGATCATCCTCGAAATGGAGGAAACTCTGGTCGAAGTCCGCGCCAGCGCGGCCCGCACCATCGCGGACCAGAAGGAAATGCATCGCCACACGGTCAAGCTTGATAGACTTCAAGCTGATTGGGGCGAGAAAGCTGAGCTCGCTCTGTCAAAGGACCGCGAAGATCTGGCCCGCGCTGCTCTGGTAGAGCGCAAAAAGGCGGCCGATATGTCGGAGCAGCTCAAACAAGAAATCGCCGTATTGGACGATGCATTGCGCGCTTATGAGCAAGACATCGCCAAGCTGCAAAACCGTCTGCGCGAAGCCCGTAGCCGCCAGACCGCCATCGCGGCGCGCCTCGAAAGCGCAGAGAACCGCGTCAAGCTGCGCACCGTGATGAGCACGGAGCGGACAGACGAAGCCGTGAGCCGCTTTGACCAGCTGGAACGCCGCGTTGATTACGCTGAAGGCGCCGCTGAAGCACTGTCAATTGAAGGCAGCAGCGGCACCCCGAGCCTCGCCGATGAAATCGCTGCGCTGGAAGGCGCGGATGCCATCGATGACGAGCTAGAACAGATGAAAAAGGCGCTGGGTAAACCCGCCGCTGACAAGAAGGAGGGCTAACCCATGGATGATTTTGTACCAGTATTTGTTGTTGCGATGCTTTTCATCGGTCTGCCGTGGATCATCCTTCACTACATGACCAAGTGGAAAACCGCCGCCACCATCACCACGGATGACGAGGTTTTGCTCGAAGAGCTCTATAATCTCGCAAAGCGTCTGGATGAGCGGATGGACACGGTCGAACGCCTCGTGGCTAGCGATAACCCAGATTACAAACCCGCCCGCCTGATCCACGACAAGCAAGTCGATAATCAGCAATTGCGCGAGCTTGAGAACCTCCTCGCCGAGACTAAAGGAGAAAAGCAGTGAATTCCCCCCGCACTACGCTTTACCGCGACAAGCAAAATGCCAAGCTAATGGGCGTTTGTTCAGGGATAGCTGATTACACGGGCGTCGAAACCCTGTGGGTGCGCCTGGGCCTGATATTCCTGACTTTCGCTGTAAGCGGCATGACCATCCCGCTCTATTTCATCGCCGGGATACTGCTCAACAAGAAGCCGCCTCACCTATACAAGGAAGCGGATGAGGAAAAGTATTGGCAGCGCGTACGGCAGAACCCGAAGCGCAGCGCCCGCGAAATCCGCTCTCGCATGAAGGATGTGGATCGCCGTCTTGCCGAAGTGGAAACTTTCTATGTCACCAGCAACCCGCGCCTCAACGCTGAAATTGAACGCCTGCGCTAACGGACACTGACTGAGGAGACTGCACGATGGAGTGGTGGGTTGTTTTATTGATCGTACTTTTCGGCGGCCCGTCGATTTGGGGCATGCTGGACAGCTTTTTCAGCCACCGCAGGGAAATGGCGGAGCTTAAGTACGGGCGCAGCGACAATGAAGCACAGCTGATTGAGGACAAGGCAGAGTTACAAGAAACCGTACGAAGCCTAAACGACAGGTTAGCCGCGCTCGAAACCATTGCCACCGACCCGGCTCGCCGAACCGCCGACGAAATTGAACGCCTGCGCTAAGACCAACACACTTCAGGGAGGACTGTACACATGGAAGGCTATCTCGCTCTGATGATCCCGATCATCGGCGTGTCGATCCCGATCGTCGCGATCTGGGCCAAGCACAAAGAAAAAATCGCCTCAATGCAGGTCGAAACAACCGCCGCGCACACCGCTGAAAAAGCCGCGCAGTATGCCAGCAAGGTTCAGGGCCTCGAAGATCGCGTCAGAGTACTCGAGCGGATCGTGACCGACAAAGGCTATGACGTTGCAACTCAGATCGAGGCGCTGCGCGACACCAGAGAGCACGAGCAAGCCGGTACGGGTGTACCGCTTAACATCGCCAATCAGGAGAAAGCATGATGGATTGGGGTAGCCCTTCATTTGTCCTAGCCATCATAATGGTCAGCTACGGCGCGTGGCTCATCAATAACTGGATCCGTGCCAAAAACGGCTACGCCCTGGAGGATGAGTGGGGCGGTAAATCCGAACGCCCTGACACGGGCGAGAATAAGCAGCTGCGCGCCGAAAACCGCGAGCTGCACGACAAGCTCGACAGCATGCAGGACCGCATGATCGTGCTGGAAAAGATCGTCACTGACCGCGGCTATAGCGTTGCCGAAGAAATCGAGGCGCTACGTGATAAGCCAACTCGCGACAGCGGCGTACCGCTTAACGTCAGCAAGAAGGACCATGCGTGATGGGTGATTTACTCGAATTTATGCTGATCTTTGCACCAATTGCTGCGGTCGCCGGACTAGCGTTCCATCTGGTCCGTTCGCGAAAATCGCGGGTCCAATCCACGGGACATTCTCAAGCAGACAGCGGTCTGGAGACTTCCGGCGAACGACTTCTCCATGACGAGAAATTGCGGTTGGAAGAGCGCGTCAGAGTATTGGAGCGGATTGTGACTGATCGCAGCTATTCACTCGAACAAGAAATTGAGGCGCTGCGCGGCAAGCCTGCGGCCGCCGGCGACACGGAGAAAATGTGATGTTCCCCTTTAGTGAAACCGCCATAATCGTAAGCGTCGGCTTCATCACAGTCGGCTGGGTACTGAACAACTGGCTGCGCATGAAGAACGGCTACCCGCTAGAAAACAGCTGGGGCAAGGCAATCCATCCCAAAGCGGATCCGTCGGGCGAACGCGTAAAATTGCTCACGCAGGAAAACGCTGAACTGCGCGCTGAGCTTGGCTCGATGAAGGACCGCCTCGGCAATGTTGAGCGGATTGTCACGGACAGCGGCTATCACCTGACGAGCGAGATTGAACAATTGCGCCTCGATCAGAAAGAAAAGGACGTCAACTGATGTTTGGCCCCGACACGCAACTTGTGATTGATGCCCTGCAGATTGGCGCGATTGCGGTGGTTGTCGGCGCAGCGGGATGCTGGCTGGCGCTACGCAGGCGGCAGCATAAATCGGCGACCGACCAGAGTACGGGAAGCCCGGACAATAGCCAGGCCGGGACATTGGAAGACCGCGTCCGCGTGCTGGAACGTATTGCGACAGATCGCAGCATCGATCTGGCTGATGAAATTGATACTCTGCGGGGCACATCAATCCAAGGGGAGAAAGCAAAGTGAGTTTCTGGACCGCGGCGGTAATAGTGGTCGCCATTTGGGGCCTCGTACAACTGTATACCCGTCGGCATGACAAGGAGATGGGGATTACGCGTGACGAGGATGGCAACCCCGTTTTCGCTCCACCGAAAGAAGACGAAGCAGCCAAGCGCGAGGTTGAGGAGTTGCGCGAGCGGATCAAAGTGCTGGAACGCATTGCGACCGATAACAATTCCATCGACGCGCAAGAAACCAAACGGATCGCTGCGGAGATTGATGCTCTGCGCGATAAACAAGACTGAATTAGCGCCAAAGTTTAGTGCCAAAGATGAGCGAGGGCATGAGCCAATGTTAGAACCAACCACTGTAATAGCAGCAACCGCCTTAATCGGCCTGATGGTTACTGTCGCCGCAGTATTGCGCGGATGGCAGGGATGGCTTGCACTAAAAGAGCGCGAGCTGGCCTCTCATCTCGAGAAGCCTGAGCAAAGTGGCGGCTCGTCAATGGGCGCAGCGCGGATTGAGCTTTCAGATCTTAAAGAACGCATCAAGAAGCTCGAGGCGATTGCCAGCGGGGTGGATTTGTAACGCAGAGTGCTTACATGGCGCTCACCATGCGAACTCTCTCAGACATAGCAGAAGAATACGAATTCCTTGAAGGCGATGAGCGGTATCGCCTTTTGATCGAGCTGGGGCGTGATCTCGACCCCATGCCGGACCCCTTAAAAACCGATGCGACTTTGGTGCGCGGGTGCTCCGCATCTGTTTGGGTTTATCCAACTGAAAACTCAGGCAAGCTCCATTTTCTGGCAGATAGCAACGCCGCGATCACCAAGGGAATTGTCGCGCTAGTCATTGCCGCTGTGCAAGACCGGCCCGCGCGCGAAGTTGCCGCGCTTGATATCGCGGGCGCGCTCGCTCCATTTAATTTGTCGAACCAGCTCTCATCCAACCGGACGCAAGGCGTGCCCAATATGATAGCACTTGTGCATGAACACGCCGCCCGGATCGCCGCTGACACAGCCAGCGCGTGAGAATGTGAGCTGACATGCGCCCGCTTTTTCTCGCAGGCGGGATAATTTCGGTCGCATTGGGGGCGATTGGCGCGTTTTTGCCGATTATGCCCACCGTTCCGTTTCTTCTACTGGCGGTGTTCTGTTTTGCTCGTAGCAACCCCGCTTTGGAGCAAAAAATTCTCGACCACCCACATTGGGGGCCGCAAGTGCGAGAGTGGCGTGAACGCCGCGCAATTCCGCGCCGCGCCAAAGTGATGGCGGTGGGTGCGATGAGCGCAGGCGCGGTTTTCACGTGGTTCACTCTTGGCGTTCCATGGGTCTATCTCTCGCTCGCCATTCTATGCATTTGTGGAACCTGGATCGCCACGCGAAACGAATGATGCCACGCGTCGCAAATGATGATATCGCGCCGCTGATGGGGCTTTCACCGTGGGAATATTGGCACAAAGCCATAGCGGATGCAGATGCGGCGGATTGGATAACGGTCGCCGCTTACGGGCTTGCCGCCTGGCTTAGCTGGCGTGCCTCGACTCATGTTCGCACAGACGCCGCCCGCATCGAGCAATACTTCTGGCAAGTCAGCGCTGCTGCTCTCATCGCGCTCGGGATCAATGAACTACTTGATTTACAAGCACTTCTGACCGGCCTCGCAAAGGCGCATGCTCAGGTAAATGGGTGGTATGAAGGGCGCCGACAGGTGCAATATGTCTTTGTTATAGCGCTCGCCGTTGTGGCAGTCGCGGCGACAGCCCTCCTGATCTGGTGGACTCGCCGCATGCCCAATCCCATTCGCTGGGCCATGCTCGGCTTTGCATCGATCGGTGCATTTATTGTCGTGCGCGCTGCCAGCTTTCACCACATTGACGATTTGCTTGGCAGCGGCTGGCAGGCTTTCAACCTCGGATCAATTCAGGAAATGGCAGGCATCGCGATTATCGGAGTTTCGGCGCTAGTATCTGCGCGCGAGGCCCAAAGGGGCTAAACTACCTTAGCCATGCTGAACGTGCCGCTGTCATGCGGCAATATCCACTTGCCAGATATCACGTCGCCACTAGCGCTGATCTCGCCTTCATATTGAACGAGTGTTTTATACTCTTCCGAGGAGTCAAGATATTGCTTGGTAAAGCGCATTTCCCTGCCATTGCACTGACCCTCAACGGTGGATTTCACTTGCCCGGATCCGCTCACATGATCCTCCAGTATGATCCCGCTGATAGTACCGTCGCTATTCTTGAGCCGAGCCTTGAAGGGAAACTCACCGACATCAAGTGATGAGGAATATTCAAAGCTGCCTTCCCACGTGCCGTTGATGTCCGGACTTTCAGTCATTTTCGCACCAAGCTCCCGCTTCAGATTTGAGCACTTTCTCGAATTTTAGCGACACCGTCCTCGCGTTGACGCTTTAGCTCGGCTTTTAACTTCGCCGGGTCACCCGCCAAAACAAAGCCGAAGCTTACCCCGCCCTCTTTGCCAACAGTGGCGTGGTGCAGCTTGTGAGCCTGTACCAAGCGTTTTGCATAACCACTTTTGGGCACCCAGCGGAAGTAGCGTTGATGGACCAGCCCATCATGCACCAGCGTATATATGATACCGTAGAAGAGAATGCCGAGGCCAATCCAAGTCGCTGGCCACCACGCCGACGCGCCCATCATCATTGGGCTGCCCCATATAAACATGGATATGCTCATTGCGGCGCCGACGATTGCGTAAAGATCATTCTTCTCTAGCATGTTGTCATGCGGCTCATGATGGTCACGGTGCCAGGCCCAACCGAAGCCATGCATGATGTATTTATGGCTAGCCCACGCGACCCATTCCATCGCGGCCACAGTGGCGATCACAATCAGACCGGCGATGATAAAATCCATCATGGCAGCCGCTATAGTCTATTCGTCTTCAGGAAAAAAGAACTCGCGCATATGTTCGCTGATCCGGGCGGGCCGCAGCGTTTCTGCATCAATGCAGCACCAGCTTGATTGAACCTCGGCCAGCACCTCTTCGCCGCGCCGAATGACCGTCGTGTAGAACGCCCGCGCACCCTTGAAATGCTCCAAAGCAGTTTGCGCGATCACGTCATCATCGAGAAACGCAGGCTTGCGGTAGGTAATCTCGTGTTTCAGCGCGACCCAAGCCTTGCTGGCCACTTCTTCCGCCGGTGCCAGCTTGTTCCAATGCGCCAGCACAGCATCCTGCACCCAATTAAGATAGCGCGCATTGTTCACGTGTCCCATGAAATCAATATCTTCGGGAAGGACCGTGATCGGAAAGGCGAATGGCTTTGCTGACATGAGTGTTAGTTAGGCATAGAAAGCTTTCATTTCCATGACCCCGCAATTGCTTTTCGCCCATAATATTGCGCCTGTTGCCGTAAAGTCGCAAAGATGCAGGTCATGGCTAGCAGACCCCGCACACTATATCAGAAGATCTGGGACGATCACGTGGTGGAACGCCGCGATGATGGGACCTGCCTGATCTATATTGACCGCCACCTCGTGCATGAGGTGACCAGCCCGCAGGCGTTTGAGGCATTGCGGCTTGCCGGGCGGCCGGTACGCCGTCCCGATCTGACGCTGGCAGTACCGGACCATAATTTGCCGACCACGCCGCGGCTGGACGCAGATGGCAACCGCGTGCCTATTGCTGATCCGCAAAGCGCGGCGCAATTGGCGGCGTTGGAAGCGAATGCACCCGCCTTTGGTATTCCCTACATTGATGCGACCGCCGCAGAGCAAGGCATTGTCCATGTGGTTGGCCCAGAACAGGGCTTCTCTCTTCCTGGCACCACGATTGTCTGCGGCGACAGCCACACGGCCGCGCATGGCGGTATCGGAGCTCTCGCCTTTGGCATTGGCACGAGCGAAGTGGAACATGTGCTCGCGACGCAGACGCTGCTCCTGCGCCAGTCGAAAAGCATGGAAGTGCGCGTTGATGGCGCACTTGGCCCCGGCATCACGCCGAAGGACTTGATCCTGCATATCATTGGCAAATTGGGCGCAGCTGGCGGCACCGGCCATGTCATCGAATATCGGGGCGAAGTGTTCGAGCAGATGAGCGTGGAAGGCCGCTTGACCGTCAGCAATATGAGCATTGAGGCGGGCGCACGCGCTGGCCTCATCGCACCGGACGAGACAGTTTTCCGCTACCTCAAAGGCAGGCCTTACGCGCCCAAAGGCGAAGCATGGGACGAAGCGCTGGCTTATTGGAAGACGCTCCACAGCGATGAGGGCGCCGACTTCGACACCTCCATCGTGATTGATGCCAGCGACATTGAACCATCAGTCACTTGGGGCACCAGCCCGGAAGATGTTCTGCCAATCGGTGCGAGCGTACCGGACCCTGCGAGCTTTGCCGATCAATCCAAACAAGCTGCAGCCCGCAAAAGCCTTGATTATATGGGGCTCACGGCGGGTCAGCGTCTTCAGGATATTACGGTCGAGAACATCTTCATCGGCAGCTGCACGAACAGCCGGATCGAGGACTTACGCGCAGCCGCAGAGGTGCTGCGCGGGCGCAAAAAGGCAGACAATGTGCGCTGGGCCATCGTTGTGCCGGGATCTGGCCTCGTCAAAATGCAGGCGGAGGAAGAGGGCATCGACAAAATCTTCGCCGACGCCGGATTTGAATGGCGCGAGCCGGGCTGCTCTGCGTGCCTGGGTATGAACCCCGATAAGGTTCCGCCGGGCGAGCGATGCGCCTCAACCTCCAACCGTAATTTCGTCGGTCGCCAAGGCCCTGGCGCACGCACGCATCTGGTCAGCCCGGCAATGGCCGCCGCCGCTGCAGTGACAGGCAAGCTCACCGATGTGAGAGAGCTCGCCCGATGAAGGGCGCGTGCCATTGCGGTGCTGTCTCCGTCGAGATTGAACGAAAGCCAGACTTCATCAACTTGTGCGACTGTTCGCTATGCCTCAAACTTGGTGGAGCTTGGGGCTATTTCGCATCAGATGAAGCGACCGTGTCTGGTAGCACAAGCTCTTACCGCCGGGCCGATTATGAAGCCCCTGCGGTCCAAGCACATTTCTGCGCCACCTGCGGGACCACGACGCATTGGACCCTGACTGAGCATCATCCCGGTGACCGGATGGGCGTCAATATGCGTATTTTTGAGCCAGCTATGCTTGCAGGTGTAGAGGCGCGCACGCTGGACGGACGCAATTGGTTTGGCGGAGGCGAAGCAGAGCATCGCCGTGCGATCGGTAAATTGGGACAGGACGTATTCCTTTGATCGCACCTCTTGAACGTGTGATAGCCCACCCCCTCTTGCGAAGCGACGCAATGCGTCCCATTGAACTGGCATGACAAAGAAACTTTCAGGAAAAGCCGCCCTTGGTGCCGCCGCGATTGGCTCTGCTGCTGTTGCCGCCGCTCTGCTTTATGCTGGCAAGCGTAAGAAAAAAGACGACGAGAAACCAAAACCACCGGTCGTCCCCTCGGGCGAAAATCCGGAAACCGACTAAGGCCTTCCCTTAATGCAAGCACTCGATCAAGTTGAAGCGACGGCGATCCCATTTGGCGCAAAGAACATCGACACAGATGTGATTATTTCGGCCGAATGGCTCAAGACGATCACGCGCGAGGGGCTGGGCAAAGGGGCGTTTGAGAGCATTCGGCAAGACCCGGACAACATTTTTGACGATCCGAAGTTTGCCGGCGCTGAGATACTCATTGCAGGCGACAATTTCGGCTGCGGCTCCAGCCGAGAGCACGCCGCATGGGCGCTGCTCGATATGGGTTTGCGCGTGGTCATCGCGCCCAGCTTCTCCGATATCTTCGCGGGCAATGCTTTCAAGAACGGCATTTTGACAGTGGCTCTGCCGCAGGAACAGATCGACCGCCTGATGGAGGTGGCACAGGATCACCCGGTGAGCGTCGATCTTGAAAGCCAGATGGTCACCACCCCATTTCAGGATCGTTTCCCTTTTGAAATTGACCCATTCCGTAAAAGCTGTTTGCTCGGCGGCATTGACGAAGTTGGTCTGACCATGGCGAGCGGCGATGCCATCAATAACTATGAAAAAACACGCGCAAAAACAGCGCGCTGGCTCACGCCAAACAGGGAGAATGCCGCATGAAAGCCTTACGCACCCACGAGGTTGGTGGACCCGAAACACTGACACTTGACGAAATTGACGTGCCGACACCGGGCAAGGGGCAAGTGCTGGTCGACGTGAAGGCCTGCTCAATCAACTTCCCTGATACGCTGATGATCCGCGACATGTACCAGTTTAAGCCGGAGCGCCCCTATGCGCCGGGCGGCGATATTGCGGGGGTGATCGAGGCGGTTGGCGAAGGCGTTGAAGGCTTTGCGGTGGGCGACAAAGTGCTCGCCGGCATCGGGCACGGCGGGCTCAGCGAGAAGGTGATAGTGCCTGCTGACCGCATGTTCCCCATTCCCGATGGTGTGGCTTTCGACAAGGCGGCTTCCATCCTGATGACCTATGGCACGAACATTCACGGCCTTAAGGATCGCGGCCATATCAAGGAAGGCGATACCGCGCTAATCCTGGGCGCTGCGGGCGGCGTGGGCCTTTCCGCAGTCGAGCTTTGCAAAGCTTATGGCGCGCGCGTTGTCGCGGCGGTTTCGTCTGAAGAAAAAGGGCAAGCGGCGCGCGATGCAGGCGCGGATGAGGTCGTCATCTATCCTAAGGACGAGATGGATAAGGCAGCCTCCAAGGAACTCGCGAGCGCGTTCAAAGCGGCATGCGGGCCGGAAGGCGCAAACATCGTTTATGATATCGTCGGCGGCCAGTATTCTGAGCCTGCGCTTCGCTCTATCGCGTGGGAAGGTAAGTTTCTTGTCGTCGGCTTCCCAGCAGGGATCGCCAAGATGCCGCTCAATCTGACATTGCTCAAAAGCTGCGATATTTGCGGCGTGTTTTGGGGCGCGTTCACCATGCGTGAGCCGGTTAAGTTCCGCGCACAGATCGCCGAATTGTTTGATCTGCTGAAAGCCGGCAAGATCGATCCGCTGATTTCGGAGACATTCCCGCTTGAACGCGGCGGTGACGCGATCGCCAAGCTCGCCAATCGGCAGGCCGTGGGCAAGCTAGTTGTGACGATGGATTAGAGCCTGGGGATTGATTTTACGGCGTAAGACCATTGTCGCGCGCATCTGAGCAGCCTATTTGCACACAATAGCTAATCCTGTGAGGACATTATGACCGATTTCAAAGACCGCGAACGCGCCGAAGAAGCCAAATTCGCAATGGATGAAGAAACCGCTTTCAAACTCGCGGCGCGGCGCAACCGGCTGCTGGGTGAGTGGGCCGCTGGCCTTATGGGCCTCACTGAAGAAGAAACCGACGCTTACAAGAAGGCCGTGGTGCAAGCTGATTTTGAAGAAGCGGGCGATGAAGATGTCATTCGCAAGTTGCTGGGTGATCTGACCGCTGCGGAATGCGATGTGAGCGAGGCTGATATACGCACCAAGCTAGATGAGATGACTGTCGAGGCCAAGCGCCAGTTAATGAGCGATAGCTGAGGCGTACTGACCATGCCCATGAACGGCGCAGACATAGAGCGCATGATCACTGAGGCTTTGCCCGGTGCAAGCGTTGAGATGACTGATCTGGCCGGTGACAATGATCATTGGGCCGCGAAAGTCATCGCGCCGCAATTTGCGGGCAAGAGCCGGGTGCAACAGCACAAGCTCGTCTATGAGGCATTGGGCGGGCGCATGGGCGGGGAACTCCACGCCTTGCAACTGACCACGCAAGCCCCCACATCGGATGGGTAAACCAGTTTAAGTGAAAAAAGGGATCAAACCCCATGTCTGATGTGAACACACGCATTTCATCTATCGTCGGCGACAGCGATGTTGTCCTCTTCATGAAAGGCACGCCGCTTTTCCCGCAATGCGGGTTTTCCAGCCGCGCCGTGTCCATCCTCGAACATTGCGGCGTCGCCTATGAAGGCGTTGACGTACTGCAAGACATGGAAGTGCGTCAGGGCATTAAGGAATTTTCCGACTGGCCAACCATCCCTCAGCTTTACGTCAAAGGCGAGTTTGTCGGCGGCAGCGACATTATGATGGAAATGTTTGAGGCGGGCGAATTGCAGCAAATGATGACTGAGAAGCAGGTTGCCAAAGCCGAGAGCTAATCGCCGCATTTGATCGATGGTATCGGCCCGTAAGGGTCGCAAGGCCGACTGGCCGCCCGCAGCGATGCGATCTTTGATCGCGTAAGCGAGGATAGCCAAGGCTGCGGAGGCAGCCGCTGGCGCTTGAAGCCAAACAAAAGATGCCAGATACATTAAAGGCCCATCCGAGGGGGCAACTTCGGATGGGCCTTTTCTGTGTTTGGACCTCGGGAAAGGGTCCAAGAAAGTCCGGGGAGGCGACACCGGGAGACTGTGTGGTCTCGCCTCTCATAGAAGACCTGATAACTGACTACCTCTATGCATTTGCCGTGCCAATTACGCGAGATCACGGATATCTGCGGACCTCGATGGTTAACGAAGTTTTGCGACATGCCCATTTTGTAAAAAATACCGACAAAATACTCCGCAGATGCGCGCTGCAATTGGCACGGTGCTTGTCTATTGCCCGCAGGCGCGCCAATAACGCTTACATGACATCTGCGACACAAGCTGAACCGCCTCTTGGGATACCCGCAGCGACGGTGGTGATTTTCCGCAACGGCGAAAATGATGCCCCTCCGGAAATTCTAATGCAAATCCGCTCGCGGACCATGGCCTTTGCAGGCGGAATGGCAGTCTTCCCTGGCGGGCGCGTTGATGATGCCGATTTTGAATTGGCCGAAGAGTGGACTGCCAAGCGGGAACTCGCCATGCCCGTGGACGAGGCTGCACACAGGATCGCAGCAATCCGTGAGACTTTGGAAGAGGCCGGCCTCGCCTTGGGTATGACAGGCGCGATTACCGAGCAAACTGCCAAGGCAGGCCGAGAGATGCTGGACAAGGACAACACGCTCGCCCCAATACTCGATACGTTCGGCTGGCAACTCAATCTCGATGCGATCATTCCATTTGCGCGCTGGTTTCCCAAGAATGAAAACATCTCGCGCGTTTATGATACGCGCTTCTACCTCGCCGATATGGGCACTGGCGACGTCACGATTTCAGCCGACAATAGCGAGACTACGCGGCTGTTTTGGGTCACAGCGCAAGGGGCGCTCAAGATGGCAGAGGAGGGAGAGATTAAGTTGATTTTCCCTACCCGCCGCAATCTTGAGAGGCTGGCGCTGTTTAACAGCTTTGAAGAAGCCCGCGCGCAGGCCGAAGCAATCCCGGTAAAGACCATCATCCCTCAGATTGATGAAAGCGGCGATCAGCCCATGCTGCGCATCATGGAAGATGCAGGATATCCGATTACCGCGGAATTCCTTGATACTGTGATGCGAGGATAATTGGCGCGCCCGGCAGGACTCGAACCTGCTGCCTCAAGATTAGAAGTCTCGCGCTCTATCCAGATGAGCTACGGGCGCGCGCCGTATCAAACGACACAGCGCCAATAGCGCGGCTTTGCCAAAGCGCAAATTCAATAGTAGCGCCTCTCCCATGGAAAATTCTCCAAACGCGGAAGCCGGATCATCCCAGCCCCAGTTCAAATATTACGATCTGGTCATGGCGAGCTTTGTTGCGATCTTGCTGCTGTCAAACCTGATTGGAGCGAGCAAGCCGAGCTATATCCCGTTACCCGGGGGCGAGACCTGGATCTTCGGCGCTGGCGTGTTGTTTTTTCCCATCAGCTACATCATCGGCGACGTCCTGACCGAGGTATATGGCTATGCCAAGGCACGCCGGGTGATCTGGACCGGATTTGCTGCACTCCTGTTCATGGCGTTTATGGCGTGGGTTGTGGTGTCGTTGCCCCCTGCGGAGGGCTGGCCGTTCCAAAGCGATTACGAGAATGTCTTCGGCAATAGCTGGCGTATTGTCCTAGCCTCAATGACTGCATTCTGGGTCGGAGAATTCGCCAATTCCTACGTGCTCGCGAAAATGAAGGTCTGGACCAAGGGTAAGCATCTCTGGATGCGCACGATTGGGTCGACGGTAGTGGGCCAGGGCCTCGACAGCATGATTTTCTATCCGCTAGCGTTTTGGGGCATCGCTGGCTGGCCACCAGAGACGCTGGTGCAAGTGGTCATCTCGCAGTGGATCATTAAAACCGTGTGGGAGGCTGTGCTCACCCCTGTGACATACGTAGTGATCGGCGCTCTCAAGAAACGCGAGGGTCTCGACCTTTATGATACGGACACGAAGTTCTCGCCCTTCGCCAAAAGCGCAGGCTAGTCCTCGATCAGCTCAGAGCTTTGCGCGATTTGCGTAATGCCGCGCTTGCCCTCGCCATCTCGGCCGAGCTGAACCAGAACGTCAATCACGCTCGCCGCATAGGCAATCGTGTCCTTGCGGGTCAGGCCAATGCCGGTTTGCATCACCATGAGTGAGAGCTGCTCAAGCGCGCCGGTGAGCGAATTGGCGTGAATGGTCGAGAAACTGCCTGGATGCCCGGTATTGATCGCCCGCAGGAAGGATACGCTTTCTGCCCCGCGCAGCTCGCCCAGCACAATTCGGTCAGGGCGCAGTCGCAAGGCCGCCTGAAGCAGCTCATTGGCGGTCACTTTCGCCTCACCAAGCTCGCCCTTCACCGCGACCAGGCCAACACCGTTTTCGCCTGGCAGTTTCAGCTCTGGCGTGTCTTCCACCAGAACAACGCGCTCCTGCGATGGGATTTCGCCGAGCATAGCGTTGAGAAATGTTGTCTTACCCGTGCTGGTACCGCCCGAAACCAAGATCGTGCGCCGCTGGGCAATCGCCTCTCGCAGGAAAGCGATCGGTTGTTCTTGAGCATCAGGCATGACGCCGCGCTGCGGCTTCACCAGCGGCCCTGCGTCATAGGCATCAAGCGGCAGATCAAGCCGGCGGTGGCGGCGAATAGCCATCGCCCAATGCTTGCGCGCCGCCGGTGGTCCGCAGAATTGGACGCGTGCCCCGCCCGGCAAAGTTGCGCCTAGCAGTGGGTGTTCGCGGTTGATGCCTTGGTGCGATACCCGCGCGACTTGTTCGGCCAGACGTTGGACCAGCCGGTCATCAATTTCAGGGCGCAGGATTTTCTGCATGCCGCCCGCTTGCGCGTCCTCAACCCAAACTTCGCCGGGCCGATTGACGATAATTTCAGTGACTGTGTCGCGGTCAAGCCACTCGCGAAACGGCGCAAGATACGCATCAAGATAGACGCTGCGTTCGCCATCAATCATTGCAGGCATATCGTTCATATCGGCGAGCAGATCGCCAGCGTCATTGCCATTGCCAGAGCCGTCTGGCTGGAGCGGATGAATTTCTGCAGTCATGGCGGCCAGCTAACCCTTAATTGACCTGCGAGAAATCAAGATCACGTGCAGTGAAAATGCGGATTGGCTCGCCTTGACGCACGCGCACAGTTGGGCCGATCTGGCCATCCTGCTGCGCTGCGGTGGCGGCGGCAGATTGTCCCGCTCCGCCGATAAGAACAGCAGACGCGCCGCCCGATGCAAGCGCGCCAAGGCCGCCCACAACAGAAAGCAACATGGCCGAGCCAAAGCGTTTGAAGAAGTTAGACTTGACCTCGCCCTCAAGCCCGGTCGTTCCGTCAAAGCTGATCGCGGGCGAGGCGAGATTGACCGAGGCGCCGTCCGGACGGATCAGGCGTTGCCAAATCACATAAGCACGGCGCTGCCCACCTTGGAGACCCGACTGATATTGCCCAATCAAGCGGCTTGAACGCGGAACAAGCACGCGCGTGCCGTCAAAACTGCGCACGTCTTGGCTGACCACGGCGCGAACAAAGCCGGGCACGTTCGTATCAATCGCCGTTTCCAAAATGGCCGGGATTAGTGTGCCTTGGGTCACGGTGGTGCCCGGATTACTCATGGGTTGCGCAGTCGCTGCCGCGCCGCCCACACCGCCAACGCGGCTGGCAAAATCATTGGATGAGTTACCCGTGCTCGCTGCGGTCGCGGCAACAACTGGCGGCGTCCCCGGCGTAGCGGTCGCGGCCGCTGCACCAGCGTCAAACACGACGGTAGGGCTCGAATACGGATTTGTGCTCGGCCCAGCATTGACTTGCGGCGCATTGGCCAAGACCGGCGCAGGCGCAGGATCCACCAGTTGCGGCGCAGGCGCATTGACCGCTTGCGGTTGGTTTTGCAGCGTTGGTTGCGCCGCGGGAACTGCGGCCGGTAGATCTGTTCTCTGATTTGCGCCTTCGGCAGGAGCCATGCGCGCAGAATTCATGCCCCACAGCGTCACAAGACCAAGGCCAGCCACCAGCGCGATACCAGCGACCATGCCAAGCCCATCGGCTTTACCGCGTTTCTGCGTAACCGCAGGATAGGCGTTGCGCTGCGCGAGGTCGATGACCTCAGCTTCCGTGTTGTCACGCGGATCTGCATCATTAGCGACATTTTCATCGCCCTTGCTCGGAAGTCTCATTGCTAGCTTCATTGCTGCACCTCTGCTGCTGCGAGAGAGCCATCACCGCTCTCAACTGCGCGCGCGCGGACGGGGCCGTTGTTGATCAGCGCTGCGCTCTCTTTGCCAGATCGCAAAATGATCTGGCGCGGGACGCCTTCGACAACAATTGTGTCGCCGCGCACCACGAAATTAACCGGTCCCTCAACGCCCTCAGCGTCAGTTACCAAAATCGCTGGGATCGGTTCACCTGCGGGCCAAGTCATGAATGTTGCCTCGCCATCGTCAAATACGCGCGCTGGCAACAAGTCCTTTTCGCCGTCGGTTGCCCAAGCGAAATTGAGCGCAGCAGGGTCCAATACAGCGCGCGGATCGTTTGCGGCTTCCTTTTCGGTATCTGTGCGCGCATCGGCAAACATCGGTTCCAGTGGCTCATCAGGATAGCTGAAATTGATCACATAGACCGGCTTTGCACTTGGGCTGGCGACCAGATCAAACAAGTAAGTGCGCTTGCTGGTCACGACCGTCATATTGGTCGCCGCACGCGTTTTCAGCGGCTTCACAAAAAGCAGATTGGCCTGCTTATTCGGTGTGACTTGCCAGGCTTGGGAATCGCCAATCGCGACATTCTCAATGCGCTCGCTATCTTCAAAGCGGATCGTCGCCTGCACCTTCACGCGGCCCTCGACCAGGATCACGCGGGCCGGATCATACGGGATCTCAACCAGGCGCGAATCTTGCGCAGCGATCGGTGTCGCGGCCAGCAGTATGGCTGGCGCAAGAGCGAGAGCAGAAAAGGCTGCTCGGGTCATTTTACTTTCTCCGTTGAACGCGCAGAGGCAGGTGCATTGGCGGTTTTAAACCGGCTGCCGATGCCGCTTGCGCGTGAGGGCCGATCGCTAATCGGCTGAACTTGAGTGCCACCATTCGAGGTTGCGAAGACTTGGGTTGTACGGCTGCCGCTGGTTGCAGCGACGCCGGTGCCTGCGCCCGCATCGTTGGCAGCGGCGGCCACCGGCTGCGCGCTCACATCAATCCGGCGGGCGGCCTGCGCCGCGGCGGTCGCTTGCTGAGCCTGAGCAACGGTGGCCGCAACAGGAGCTGCTGCTTGGGGAGCAATGGCTGGCTGATCGCGCGGGCTCTCATCTGCCGCCACAAGACCAAATACAGTCCAGCCGCTGACCATGGTCGTGGCGACTTTGAGCACTAGAATCATCAGCGCCACGTGCACTGCGCCGATCATGAAGAAGGCCATCGCGGATTGCGGGTCAACTTGACCCGGCATCGCCACCAGATTGGCCAGAATGGGCACCGCCAGTTCAAGCATCAGCCCGCCGCCCAAAACGGCAAACATTGGCGCAAGAGCGAGCATCACCACGCCCTTGAGCCAGCCTGCAAACATGCCGCGCGTGCCATTGAACAGCGCCATGACCACAAACAGCGGGCCGAGCGCCACGAGCAGTGCGAGCGCGACCTTAGCCGTGACCAGCAAACCAACGGTGCCGAGCATAAAGAGGAGCGCGCCGAGCCACATCAGCCCCTCGGGCGAAAATGCACCAAAGTCACGCTGCGGACCGCTGGCCTCTTGAATAGCGATGAACACAATGTCGATCTTCTGGGCGAAGGTTTCTGTCGCGGAGCCATCATCGCCGGTCAGCTGAGTCGCGAGCCAATCAGGCGCGCCAATCGCGAGGTTCCAAACGACGCTTTGATACGCGACCCAGCTCGTCGCGAAGGTCAGCACGAGGCCGACGGTAATCATGCGGGGGATAAGAGAACGAACACCTAGGCTGGTCCGGCCCGTCAGCAAAAGTATGGCGAAGAAAGCGACATACAGCGTAAGGATCGCTGTCAGCACATAAGCAAGCTGACCACCTGGCGCGAACAAGCGCCCGAAGGCAGTCGCTGTTACGTCGCTCGCCGCGCAATCAACCGCACGCAGCGCAGCGGCCACGCCGGTGCCCACTTGCTCGGCGGCTTGCTGGCATTGGGCCAGAGTAGATGGCGGCGCGACTGCGGTCATTCAGCAGCCATTTTCAACGCATCAGCCGGGGCATCAGCGGCGTCTTCTGCATGCGCACCCCCCGGCCAGGCAGCGCCGGTCAGCTGGGGATACCAATCCGCCGGTGCATCACCCACGGTTTCGCGCAGTGCATCAAGCTTGCGCACGGCGCTTTCACGGCCAGACAACACAGTCAAAACTTCAGGCGCGCCCGACAGATCAAGCCGCACAACGACGCTCGCATCGGGCTGACGCACGAGGAAGCAACGCGAATGGGCGGGCAGCGTGCGGATCAGCGCCAGTTCGTGTTGAGTTAGACCAAAGCCATCGCAATAGTCCTCCGGTCTGGCCCGGCTGTTCGGCATAAAGATCATCGTCGCGGTCTGTTCAACCAAAGCGGTCGAAATGCGGCTTTCCAGCGCATCACCTGCGCTCTGTGTGGCAAACCCGACCAGCGCATTGCGTTTCCGCAAGGTTTTCAGCCAATCGCGAATACGCGCGGCGAAGACCTCATCATCAAGCGCTTTCCACCCCTCATCAATCAGGATCATGGTCGGCTTGCCGTCCAGCCGCTCATCAATGCGGTGGAACAAATACATCATGGTTGGCGTGCGCAGGCGCGGATTTTCGAGCAATGCGGTCATGTCAAAACCGAGAACGCGCGCATCCATATCGAGCCGGTCGACCTCATTGTCGAAGAGCCAGCCATGCTCGCCCTCACCGATCCATGCGGAAAGGCGATCCGCCAGATCGCCCGGCATGGGGCGGCGTGAACCCGACAGCAGTTCTTTGAAGTGACGCAGACGGCGCAGCGAAGAGTCGTTCGCGTAGGCCGCATCCACAGCCTGCGCGATAGTTGCTTCTTCCTCCGGTCCGTCCGCTTTCAGCAAAGCGCCAAGCCATTCTCGCAGGAAAGCACGGTTTGCTGGGCTGTCTTGCAGCGCCATGGGATTAAAACCGGTCGGCTCGCCGGAGCGGATAGCATCATAGCGCCCGCCAATGCCGCGAATGAACAGCTCTGCACCGCGATCTTTGTCGAACAGGACAGTGCGCGGCGAAACTTTCTGAGCCTGAGCGGCGAGGAAGTTCATCACAACGGTCTTACCCGACCCAGAAGGCCCGATAACCGAGAAATTACCCAGATCGCCATTGTGGAAATTGAAGAAGAACGGCGTCGCGCTGGTCGTCTCCAGCAGCGTGACAGCATCGCCCCAGTGATTGCCCTCAGCCTTGCCAAGCGCAAAACCATGGAAAGACCCAAAGCTCGCCATATTCGCGGTCGAGATCATCGCGCGGCGCACCAGATAGCTCTCATTGCCGGGGAATTGGCCCCAAAAAGCAGGCTCCAGATTGGTGTCTTCGCGCACTGCAATCGCGCCAGTATCCGCTAATGCCGCAGCACAGGCAGCTGTCGCATCATCGAGCCGCGTCAAATCTTGCTCGCGGACCATCACGGTAAGGTGATGATCGCCAAAGCTGACCCCGCCATTGCCCAGTGCATCGCGGGCCGCGAGCATATCTGCCCGCTCTGCCATCGCTTCTTCATCAGCTGATTTCAGCCGGCGGATTGCGAGGTCCATGCGCTCGCGCGCAGTCTGGCGTTCAGCGGGCGCATAGCTCTCGCTGACAATCATCTCATATGGAAGTCGCAGCAAGCCATCGAGCAAGCCGGGACTGGTCGCCTCGGGATAATCCTTAAGCCCCATGATCGAGGCAAAGTCGGGCTGGCCAGCGCCGCGTTGCTCCATCGCATCGAGGCCGAAGCTCACCCGGCGATAGGGCAGCATATGGCCAATATCGGTGTCATCGGCTGGCTTGCGCACAGGGCGCATCTCGCCATTATACAGCGCAGAAAGCAGCTCAAGAACTTCGCTATTGGTGTGGCCCTGCGGGCTTTCATAATCGCCGAGCAATTGCGCGCCATACGGCTGCAATGCGGCGACCAGACCCGTCGCGGCGGCTTTCAGCGAGCGCACATCCTTAGGGTCCGCGTCAGTCACTTCCTGACCCTTGCGGCTCCAGGCTTTGCTGATGCGCTCTGCCCAGCCCGCTTTGCCGCGCGCCGGGCGGCGGATAAGCGTGATAAATTGGTCATTGATGAAGAGCGAGCCAGAACCCAGCCGTTCCTTCCAGCGCGCATCAATATGGCGGCTGAGCGGATCGGGAAATTCTGCGTCTAGCTCCACTTCCACCCGGCGGCGGATGACGTGGTGGAACATGACGAAGCGCGCATCCAGTGTGGAACGCAGCATAACTTCGCGGGTCGCGGCATGCGCATTGAGCGCATCGCTATCCTCGGTCTCGAACAGGAGGCCGGGCACTTGCAACGCGGTCATGACACTGCCGTCGCGCATCAGCAGAGTATGCTGATCCAGCATGCGGAGATAAGGCAAGCGGTCGCCAGCGCGCGCTTCTTTCGCGCTCCAGGCAGCATGGCCGTTCCATTTGCTCATATCATCTGCCCTCCTTCAGGGGCTGATAGGCGATCAGGCTGCATAGGAATTGCAACCCCATTTGTTGTAGTTCTTGACCCTTGGGCACTTGGAAACCTTAGTGATCCAGAGATCAAAAATGCGCGGCTCGCGCAGACACGCAAAATAGCCAATCACATGAATGACAAGCGCCGCGGGCAAAGCCCAAAAGCTGCCCGTTACCAGAAAGAGCTCAGTCGTCAGCAGCGCATTGATGATAAAGAAATTATACGTCACGCCCGCGAACATTTGCGGGCGGGTCAGTGCGCGGTGAACAGGCTGGCGGATGAGCTGCGTCATGGCCGGTTTACCCTGCCACGCCTTGAATGCCGGCGACGATGGATGCCGCGCCAAACAGGATAAATGTGCCGATAATCACGGTCGCGCCAAAGCGCCAGTTGAGCCGTCCAGTCAGCATCATGAAGCCAACGGCGGCCACCGCCATAACCGCAACAGCAGTGGCAACATTGCCAAGCAGCGTTCCTTGAAGCCAGCCAACAGCAGCAACAATCGGGCCGGAACCTTGCGGATCAGCGACCTGCGCCAACGCGGCGGTCGGCATCATCAAAAATGCAGTGAGTGCAGAAAGGGAAAGTGTACGCTTCAACTTGGGTTACTCCCGAGAGTGGTCTGATAGGCGGCCCATGATAGCCGCGACATAGAGTTGTGTCTCGCGAATGCGCGGAATGCCGCCAGCGCGGATCACGCGGCCAGGCCCGGCATTGTAAGCTGCGAGTGCTTTTTCTAGATTGCCATCGAACCGGTCGAGCTGCTGACGCAAATAGCGCGCGCCGCCTTCAAGATTGGCAAAGGGATCATCCGGGTTCACACCCAGATCGCGCGCAGTGCCCGGCATAAGCTGAGCAAGACCGCGTGCCCCTGCATGCGATACGGCATTGGGACGCCAGCGGCTTTCCTGCCACACGAGGGCCTCGATAAGAGAAGGGCTGAGATCAAAACGGGCGGAGAGTTCAGTGACTTTCGCGCGGTATTCCTCTGGCACGCCTTGCGCAGTGACCAAAGGGTTTGCAACAATGCGATCCGATACGATTAGGCCATTGGCTTCTTCGATGATTGCAGGCTTAGAAGCAACGACGCCCCCAGCCACCCAGCGGGCGCCATCATCGTCAATCTGGATAACATCCGCCTGAGCCGAGGTCGCAGCGCAGAATGCAGCAAGGGGCAGCAAGGCGAACGTAGCTCGCTTCACTCTCTTTGCTAGAATCATTCCACACCCTCCATCAAAGCTGGCCAATCCCTCCTTAAGACAGAGTGGTTAACAACCTCATATTAACCATAGCAAGAGCGGAAGCGGCCCGCCGCTCGTATAAAACGACGGGTCGATGGCAGTTTAACCTCGTATTTGGCCCGCTATTCGGCGAGGTTTTTGACATGCGGATGACAATACAGGCATTTGTGCGAAATGGCCAAAGAAGCGGCGCAAATCATACCGACGCTACTTTCCGATGATTGAGACCTTGTCCATCGGCGGCAATGGCATACCCATAGCCGTAGGTAATTTGGGCCGATATGGGCCTTCAAGCGCGGTCAATTCCTCTGCCGTCAGCTCAATATCGAGCGCGTCGACAGCATCATCAATATGATGCGGCTTGGTCGCGCCAATGATCGGCGCTGTTACCGATGGCTTGGTGAAATGCCAAGCAAGCCCAGCGCTCGCCATCTTCACGCCGCGCGCCTCGGCAATATCTTGAAGCGCGCCAATGATCGCATGATCCACTGCGTCGTCATCATTATAAATGGAATTGCCAAAGCCATCTGTCTTGCTGCGCACAGTTTCCCCGCCGCTTGGCCGCGCCAGCCGCCCGCGCGCAAGCGGGCTCCACGGGATGACGCCAATCCCTTCATCCTCGCATAAAGGCAGCATTTCGCGCTCTTCCTCGCGGTAAATGAGGTTGAGCTGGTTTTGCATTGAAATAAACGGTGTCCAGCGATTGGCGCGTGCAGCCTCCTGAGCCTTCGCAAATTGCCATGCGAACATCGAAGATGCGCCGATATAGCGCGCTTTGCCCGCCTTCACGATATCGTGTAGCGCCTCCATCGTTTCCTCGATTGGCGTGCTGTCATCCCACCGGTGGATCTGAAACAGGTCGACGTAATCCATGCCGAGCCGCGTTAGGCTGTCGTCAATCGCCTGCATCAGGCTTTTGCGCGAATTGCCCCCGCAATTGGGCGACTGGCGCCACGGGATATAGGCCTTGGTCGCGACCACAATCTCATCGCGGCGCGCCATCTCCTTGAGCAGCTTGCCGGTGATTTCTTCCGATGTCCCTCCCGCATAAGCATTGGCCGTGTCGAAGAAATTGATCCCAGCCTCCAACGCGTGGCGGAAAAACGGACGACTTTCCTCTTCGCCCAGCAGCCAATCACCATGCCAGCCCTTGGTCTTGTCGCCATAGGTCATGCAGCCGAGGCATAGCCGCGATACCGTAAGGCCTGATTTGCCCAACTTTGCGAATTTCATGGCATTTCTCCGATCAGGAAAGGGTCAGCCCGCCGTCCACCGTGATGGTCTGTCCTATAACATAGCTTGCAAGCGGCGATGCGAGGAACAAAGCTGCGCCTGCCATCTCGTCGGGCGTGCCGAGACGGCGAAGCGGGATGGAGCGAAGGCTTGCCTCGCGGCGTTTGTCATTCTCGGTTGTGACTGTTGTGAGCTTCGTCGGGACAAGGCCCGGCGCAATGCCATTGACCCTAACGCCGTCGCGCGCCCACGCCTCGCCGAGTGATTTGACGAGGCTCGCCGCGCCTGCCTTACTCGCGGCATAGGCGGGGTTGCCCATGGCGGATTTGAACGCTGCGACGGAGCTGACGATGATTGCGCTCCCACCGCGATCAGCTAAGCCAGAATGGAAAGCGCGGGCGCAGTCCATCACGGAATTGAGATTGACCTCAATGACATCGTCCCAGCCGTCCTGCGTGAATTCTTGACCACCATATCGGACAATGCCCTGGCTGAGTACCAGCACATCGGGCTCGCCAATCACATCCGGCAAAGCATCGACCGCGCCGCGCTTGGATACATCAAGCGAGTGGAACGTCAGCCCCTCGAGGTCGCTACCCTCATCGGCTGAATACTCTGTGGCAGATGCCCGTGTGCCCGTCACATGAACGCTTGCCCCGCGCGCCAGAAACCCGCGGGCAATGCCATTGCCAATGCCGGACGTTCCGCCCACTACGACAACGGTCCTGTCAGTGAAATCAAGCGGGTCAGTCATGCGCGATTGCTCCTTAGATGGACCAGCTAACTAAATAGACCGGCTGATAACTTCTTTCATGATCTCGCTAGTGCCGCCATAAATCCGCTGCACACGCGCATCGCGCCAAAGCCGAGCAATCGGATATTCATTCATATAGCCCGCCCCGCCATGTAGCTGGAGGCAAGCATCGACCATCTCCCACTGCATTTCAGTGTGCCACAGTTTGGCAGAGCTCGCCTCATCCGTGGTCAGCTTGCCTGCGAGATGGCGCAGAATCGCCCAATCGAGGTGAGCCCAGCCAACTTGCAGCTTGGCCTGAAGGTCCGCGAGTGTGAATTTGGTGTTCTGGAACTCAAAGACCGTGCTACCGAACGCTTTGCGATCCTTGGTGAATTTCACCGCCTCATCAAACGCGCGCTGCGCCCCGGCCTGCGCGCCAACGGCGATGCTCAGCCGCTCTTGCGGCAGCTCCTCCATCAGATGGACAAACCCTCGCCCTTCACTGCCAAGAATATTGGTTTTGGGCACGCGAACGTCTTGGAAAAATAGCTCCGACGTATCAGCCGCATGTTGTCCGATCTTGTCGAGATTGCGCCCCCGTTCAAAACCCGGTGTCCCAGCATCAACCAGCACCAGCGATGTGCCTTTCGCCCCTGCCGAGGGGTCAGTCTTTGCGACAACAATCACCACATCGGCATTTTGCCCGTTAGTGATGTAAGTCTTAGAACCATTGATGACGAGGTGATTGCCATCTTCGATTGCAGCGGTTTTGATGCCCTGAAGATCGCTGCCAGTGCCCGGCTCTGTCATCGCAATGGCGGTGATAATATCGCCGCTGATCATGCCCGGCAGATATTTGGCTTTCTGCTCGTCGCTGCCGAGCCGCTCAAAATAATTGACGGTGATGTCATTCTGAAGAGTGAAGCCAGCCGAGCTCCCCATGTAGGAAAGCTCCTCTGCAAGCACGCAGTTAAACCCAAAATCGAGCCCTAGGCCGCCATTTTCTTCGCTGACGGTGGGGCACAGCATTCCCGCCTCACCCAGCGCCTTCCACGCTTCTCGCGGGACGATGCCCTCTTCCTCATGCTTGTCGAGGTTCGGCTCCATATGTTCGGCAAAGACCTTGCGCACGCTGTCGCGGAACATCTCATGGTCTTCATTGTAAGCAAAACGTCCAGCAGTATCGAGCATTGAGCGATCCTTAGGATATCATATTGTTAGAGTGTTGGCGCGGCGCTAAGCGGCCTGAAAACGCGCCAGTCGGTCGTTAATCAGCATTTCTGCCTCGCCCATGATCCGGTCGATCAGCTCCTGACATGTCGGCACATCATTGATGAGGCCGGCCACCATGCCGCAGCTCCACGCGCCCTTGTCCATGTCGCCTTCCATCATGATCGACGGGTAAACGCCCGCTACCTCTTCAATGATGTCTTCAAACTTCAGATCATCACCGAGCTCTTTCTCCTTCACTAGCAGTCGCTCAACCGCATCATTGGTCAGCACACGTTCGGTATTGCGCAGTGGCCGCATGACAAGCCGCGTGTCCAGCTCACTCGCCGCAACAATCGCTGCTTTCACATTGTCATGCACTGGGGCTTCTTTGGTGGCGATAAAGCGCGTGCCCATATTCATGCCCTCTGCGCCCATGGCGAGGCTGGCGACGAGACTGCGCCCATCGGCCATACCGCCCGATGACACGAAGGGAATGTCCAGCTCATCGGCCGCACGCGGGAGCAGAATCATGTTCGGAATATCGTCTTCGCCAGGGTGGCCGCCGCATTCAAAGCCATCGACCGACACCGCATCGCAGCCAATATCTTGCGCCTTTAGCGAGTGGCGCACGCTGGTGCATTTGTGGATGACCTTAATCCCTGCGTCCTGAAGAGGGCCAAGCAGCTGGCTGGGGTTGCGACCCGCGGTCTCAACCACGGGCACACCCGCCTTTACGATCTCCGCAATCAGCCCCGGATAGTCAGGCGGCGTCAGCGTTGGCAGCAGGGTAATGTTCACGCCAAAGGGCTTGTCCGTCATATCCTTACAGCGCGCGATTTCATTGGCGAGCTTCTCCGGCGTGCCCTGCGTCAGACCAGTGATAATGCCCAGCCCGCCCGCATTAGAAACCGCCGCCGCCATTTCGGCAAAGCCAACATAGTGCATGCCGCCCTGAATGATGGGGTGCTGGATGCCGAACATTTCGGTGATGGCGGTTTTCATATGCGTTCTCTCCCAAACAGAATCTTGTGTTGCGTTTTGCAACGGGTATCTGTGACGATGCCAAGGTGCAAGGGAGCAAAACAGGCAATGTCGAATAGCGAAGAACGAATTCCGGTCATTGTCGGGGTCGGCCAAATCAATGATCGGCCCGATGATCCAGCAAATGGGCTTGATCCGACCGCGCTGATGGCCGCCGCCTTGCGCCGCGCCGATGAGGATGCGGGTGGCGGCTGGTTGGAGGTTTGCGACAGCCTCGCCGTCGTGAGCCAGCTTGCCTGGCCACATCTCAACCCTGTTGATGGCAAACTTGCCGAAACGCTCGGCATTGCCCCCGCGCACCGCGAGCAGACCGCGATGCCTAATGGCGACAGCCCGATCCGATTGCTCAATGAAGCCGCGAACCGCATTGGCGCTGGCGAAGCGAAGGTCTGCGCGGTTGTGGGCGCGGAGGCTTTGCGGACTGCGGCCAAGTTGGCAGCGGCTCGGCAAGCGGTAAATAAGGAGCAAGGTGGCGGCCAGCAAACGAAGCCCAACGCACTGCGCGATGCATCACACAGGGTGCGCAAGGGCTATGTGCAAAGCCATGGCTTGACCGTGCCAGTCGATGTTTATCCTCTCTATGAGAACGCCCTTCGCCATAAATATGGGCAAACGCTTGCTGAAGCGCAGGCGGAAAGCGGCGCAATTTGGTCTGGCTTCTCTCAGACTGCTGCGGCAAATGAAAACGCTTGGATGCGCGAGGCTGTTTCGCCGGTAGACGTCGTCACCACCTCTGGCCAGAACAGGCCCATCGCTTTCCCCTACACCAAATTGCAAGTCGCCAATTCGAGCGTCAATCAGGGCGCAGGTTTTCTGGTCACCAGCCTCGCCGAGGCGCGGCGGCGCGGCGTTCCAGAGGGCAAGCTCATTTATGTTGGCTATGGCGCAGCTGCGCATGAAGACAATAATTTCATGACGCGGGCCCGGTTCGACGGCTCGGCCAGTCTGGAAACCTCAATCAGCAAGGCGATGGAATTGAACACGGTGACCACCACTGATCTGGCGCATGTCGAGCTCTATTCCTGCTTCCCCTGCGTTCCCAAAATGGCGCGCCGCGTGCTGGATTGGCCGCTTGATAGGCCGATGAGCGTGTTCGGCGGGCTAACCTTCGGCGGCGGGCCAATCGGCAATTATATGAGCCACGCGGTTGCCAGCATGGTTGACGCCTTACGGGAAAGTGGCGGCAAAGGCCTGCTCTTCGCAAATGGCGGCTACGCCACACATAATCACACTATCCTCATTTCAGCCGAGCCGCTGGACGCGCAATTCCCGCAGGACTTCGACTATCAAGCGGAGGCCGATGCCAAGCGCGGTGCAGTGCCAGAAATGGACCGCGATTACACCGGACCAGCAACTCTGGAGACCTACACGGTGCATTACAAGCGCGATGGCTCGGTCAAGCTGGGCACAATTGTTGCGACAACGCCAAATGGTGACAGAACCCTTGCGATAGTGCGGCCTGATGATGAGCAAACCCTCGCGTTTTTGACGGGCGGAACCGCTGACCCAATCGGCGCCTCCGGAACCATCACTCGCGATGAGGACGGGGTCGGTTTCTGGTCAGGAGTGTAAATGCCAGGAGGCCTGTAAGCCGGGTTCTGTCCTGCAACCGGTATCGTCAATCGACCAGCGCCGCAGGGGCAACCATTCATCTAGGCTACGGATTGCTCCGCAGCTCCAGCAGCCAACCCGGGCAGTCGCAGCTTGCGCTCAATGCGAAACACATTGGCCAGCCGAAACTGACGCGCTGCCCCTATTCAGCCTTGCTCCGGGTGGGGTTTGCCATGCGGGCCCTGTTACCAGCGGCCCCGGTGCGCTTTTACCGCACCCTTTCACCCTTGCCTGTGACCTTTAGGGTCCATCGGCGGTATACTCTCTGTGGCACTTTCCCTCGGCTTACATCCAAAGACTTCACCGGGCGGGCGTTACCCGCCACCCTTGTTTCGTGGAGCCCGGACTTTCCTCGTGCAGAGTTGCCCCTGCCCGCAGCTGCCCAGCCTCCTGGCGGAGCGCCATATAGAACGGGCGACTTCGTAAAGGAAGCCGCCCGCCAATATTGTTCAAACTGACTTGATTTAAGAGCTTACTCGCTCTCCGCCTCATCGGTCAGCAGGAAGCGATAAATGATCGCGCCCAGTGCCGCACCGATTAGCGGAGCAACCCAGAACAGCCACAGCTGGCCCGTTGCACCAGTTTCGGCATAAAACGCTACGCTGGTTGAGCGTGCCGGATTGACCGAGGTGTTGGTCACCGGGATCGAAATCAAGTGGATCAGCGTAAGCGCCAGACCAATCGCGATCGGCGCAAATCCTGCGGGGACCCGCGATGAGGTCGAACCGAGAATGACGATCAGAAACACGGCTGTCAGGATAACCTCAATCAGCAATGCAGCCTGCATTGAGAAGCCGCCTGGCGAGAGCTCGCCGAAGCCGTTCGACGCAAAGCCGCCTGGGGTCCATCCATCAACGCCCGATGCGATGACAAACAAACAGCCAGCCGCGATAAACGCGCCCACAAGCTGAGCGATCCAATAGGGGATAAGCTCACCCCATGAGAAGCGTCCACCAACGGCGAGGCCAAGCGATACAGCAGGGTTAAAGTGGCCGCCAGAAATGCCGCCAACGGCATAAGCCATCGTTAGTACGGTCAAACCAAAGGCCATCGAAACACCGACAAAGCCAATACCCAATTCTGGGAAGGCTGCTGCGAGAACCGCAGAACCGCACCCTCCGAACACTAACCAGAATGTGCCGATCAATTCGGCAGACAGTTTACGCATCATAGCAGTCCCTCCTAACTTGCAGGTGGTTTAACGCACCTTTGAGCGAATCATTAGGGAGCAAAATCCCCAGCGAGGCAATCCTCAATGGGGAAAACTCAAGAGAGTTAACAAACCTTAACGGGTCCGGCCTGCGTCCCGATCAAGCAGTAATTGAAACAGGATCGCGCGGATTTCACCGTCAATCTCGCCATCAATCTGGCGCGGGCGCCAGCGCCGCTGAAAGGCCTCTACCGCCTTACGGCCATCGGTGATGTCATAGCCATAGCGCTCCAGCGCGAGATAAAACGCGCCGTCATTGTCAAACGGATCTCCCAGCGCGATTTTCGGTGTGCCTAAGCACAGGCCAAGCTCGGCCAGTCGCTCCCATGGGAATAGCTCGCCCGGGTCAATTTTGCGCGCTGGCGCGATATCGGAATGCGCCACGACATTGGCACGGGGAATATCATAATCTTTCACGATTGCCGCGATCAGTGGGAGCAGTGCATCAATCTGTGCATCCGGAAACGGGCCATAGCCAAGCGCATGGCCGGGATGGTCAAGCTCAATCCCGATGCTGGCAGAGTTCACGTCCGTGACACCCCGCCAGAGCGATTTGCCCGCATGCCAGGCCCGCTTTGCCTCAGGTACAAGACGAACAACCTCACCCTCACGGCTGATGATGTAATGCGCGGAAACCTGTGCCTCTGGGTCGCACAGGCGCTCAATCGAGACCGCCTGGCTTTCTAGTTCGGTGTAATGCACCACCAGCATGGAGATGGGCAGTTTTCGCTCATTCTGATTAGGCGAAAATTGCTCGCGGTGGACCAATTCGCCGCGGTGATGCTGCGGCGTCGCACCATCACCCGTCATGCTCAACCGATCATTCCCTCCGGCTCTGGCATAACGGCGCCTAGGACCAGCGCCTCGTCGGTCAGCGCATATTGCAAACCGCCACCGGCCTGCTCCGCAAGAAGGAACAGCATATGCGCCGCTGCAGTGCGGCTGCTGAGCTCTGATTTGTCGAGCGTGCCGCTGAGCGCCGCTCCGATCACCTCATCAAAGGCAATCTTATCACCGCTCGCCCGCACAACCAGCTCAGTTGCGCCGTCGCGGATCTCAGCGCCGACATCCAAAGTGCCGCCGCGCACCAGCGTATCCAGAGCAATCTGCGCGAAATTGAGCATCACTTTGACCGCCGGCTTGGACATGGAATTTTCCGCCAGTGCCCAATTTATCTCGATATTCGGCTTGTCCGATGCCAGTGCGTCAATCAGTTCCTTGGGTTCTTCGACCGGAACCCGCTCTCCAAACCCGCCAGCAGCACCAAAAGCGAGACGGAAGAATTTGAGCTTATTGGTGCTGATCGTCGCGCTTTGCTCAAGCAGCTCCACGCAGTTTTGCCGCATGTCCGGATCAGTCTCGGTCGCCATCAGTTCCAGCCCATTTGACATCGCGCCAACAGGCGAAAGCATGTCATGGCATAGGCGCGAGCACAGCATCGCAGCGAGATCTACAGACGAATTATCGATACTCATTTATCTTCCAAGTCCTAATTTACCGACTGGCAAGCACGACCCAATCTCACCTTGGCGATGTCTTAGCGAGCCGAAACGCTATAGGGAAGCGGTACAAATCCCTGTTCCACCGACCGCCAGAACGTCACATCGCGTGTCGCCACAATTGCCCAGATAGATCCGTCACTTACGGACATTTCCATATCTGTGGAGGACGGGTGCGCCAACCCATTGGGATGCGAATGATAATAGCCCATTATCGCCGGCCCGCCATCTCGAGCCGCGCGGTGCGCATCCACAAGCGCCTGGGGATCGATCTCAAAATGTGTTTCCGGCTTGGGATGAACGTTCTTTGCGGGTTGGAGGATGGTGATCGCCGTATCGTCACCCAACAAAATACCGCAGCATTCGTGCGGGTGCGCTTGCGCTGCTTCCGTTAGCAGCCGCTCAATCACTGCGCTTGTCACCTCGATCGTCATCGCGCATGAGCTTAGCCGTGGCTGATCACAATGTCATTGAAGGAACGCTCACCGGCAGCGGACGGCTGGACAAGGGGCTGGCCGAGGCAAGCGGGCTGTCGCGCGAGCGGATCAAGGCGCTGATTGGCGAAGGTGCGGTGTCGCTTGCTGGCGAGCCGGTCAGCTCACCCAGTGCAAAAGCGAGCGAAGGCGAGGCCTTTCGCATCATCCTGCCGCCGACGAAACCGCTGGACCTCCAGCCGCAAGATATCCCGCTCGATATTGCCTTTGAGGACGAGCATCTGGTGATCGTCAATAAGCCCGCTGGCATGGTCGTACACCCAGCGGCAGGCAATCAGGACGGTACGCTGGTCAACGCGCTGTTGCACCACTGCAAGGGGGAGCTCTCCGGGATCAACGGCATCGAGCGACCCGGCATCGTCCACCGGATCGACAAGGACACCTCGGGCCTGCTCGTGATCGCCAAAACCGACCTCGCGCATGAAGGGCTCGCCGCGCAATTTGCCGACCATTCGATCCACCGCCGCTATCTGGCGATTTGCGCTGGGCACCCCAACCCCGCTGAAGGGCGAATCGCGGGGCGAATTGGCCGCAGCGACCGCGATCGCAAGAAAATGGCAGTTCTCCGCCCCGATTCGACGCGGGGCAAGCATGCGATCACGCACTACGCGCTCAAAAAACGCTTAAATCACTGTTCTTTAATTGAATGTCGTCTCGAAACTGGACGAACGCATCAGGTGCGCGTTCACTGTGCGTCAATTGGCCATCCGCTATTAGGAGATCAGACATATGGACGTACGCCGAAGGCGCTTTCAGAAGTGCTTAAGTCGTTGAATTTCAAGCGCCAAGCGCTTCATGCGGCAGAATTGGGCTTTACCCACCCTGCGACCGGCGAGAAACTACGCATTTCAGCTGATTTACCCGGTGATATGCGGGAACTAATCGACGAAACCGTACGTTGATATCGATGAAAGGCACTGCAAAGCGCCAAAATTGTGTCTATATGTAACCCCGTGGCCCAAAAGCCCGGATGCCCATCAGGGGTCTGAGCAACCGAGGTCGACGCTAGAAAGGTTAGGAATAACGTGACCAAAGCAAAAGCATTGAGCGTTCCGACGCTCGGCGGAGAGCAAAGCCTCAACCGCTATCTTTCGGAAATCAAGAAATTCCCCATGCTGAAGCCCGAGCAGGAATATATGCTCGCAAAGCGCTATGCCGAGCATGAGGACGGCGAAGCTGCATCACAGCTCGTGACTAGCCATTTGCGGCTCGTGGCCAAGATCGCGATGGGATATCGCGGCTATGGCCTCCCCGTCTCCGATCTTATTTCGGAAGGCAACGTTGGCCTGATGCAAGGCGTAAAGAAGTTTGAGCCCGATCGCGGTTTCCGCCTTGCGACATACGCCATGTGGTGGATCAAGGCGAGCATTCAGGAGTATATCCTGCGTTCGTGGAGCCTCGTGAAAATGGGCACCACCGCCGCGCAGAAGAAACTGTTCTTCAACCTGCGCCGCATGAAGAAAAACCTCGATGCCTATGAGGATTCTGACCTGCACCCTGATGACGTGACTAAGATCGCGACTGATCTGGGCGTTCCGGAGCAGGAAGTGGTCAATATGAACCGGCGCATGATGATGGGCGGCGATGGCTCGCTCAATACGCAAATGCGCAATGGCGAGGAAGGCGCGGGCGAATGGCTCGACTGGCTGACCGATGATCGCCCGCTGCAGGACGAAACCGTCGCTGATGCGGAAGAGAAAGAAGTCCGTCACGACATGCTGGTCGAGGCGATGGATAGCCTCAATGATCGCGAGAAGCACATTCTGACTGAGCGCCGCCTGACGGAAAATCCGCAAACTTTGGAAGAGCTCTCGCAAGTTTACGAAGTGAGCCGCGAGCGCATCCGCCAGATCGAAGTGCGCGCGTTTGAAAAGCTGCAAAAAGCGATGAAAGCGATTGCTGGAGAGCGTTTGCTCCCCGGGGCGGCGTAAAAGCAAGTTGCTACACAGTCTAAATTTTGCAGGGCCGGGCGCGAAAGCGTCCGGCTTTTCTCTTACGTTTCGCCCGGTTGCCAATCCAGTGGCATCAGAGTCAGCTTTTCGACGCAGGAATAATCCTGAGAATAGCCTAAATGCATCAAGCAGCCCGCTCCGACCAATTTAAATCGGTCCGAGGGAGGGATATAGCCTAGGATTTCATGGGTTGACGCTTCACTGGATTGCTCAGGATTTCCAAATTTTTCTCGAGCCAACGTTCTCGAAATAGACATGGGGCATTCCGGGATCTGGACCTCAAAGCCTTTGCTACGGCCCGGATCCACGAAGATCGCGCGAATATTCCAGTCCCGATCACAACTGACTTCCAAAACGCCATCGCAGAAAGTGTAGTAGGCGCTAAAGTACTCGCCATCCTCCTCGCGTACACTCTGGTAGGCTTCGCCTTCGAGTTGATCCGAACACCTAAGGACATCAGGGCTTTTGTTCAGTGCTCCGGAGAGCTGGCTCAATGGAAAAACCTTCAGCATTTTCGTCACCTTCCCAACTTCCAGATCAGTTTTGGGCCTGAGCCCAGACCGGTTCTCACAAGGGTCCGACTTCAAAGCATTAATTCGGCAAGCGCTCAACCACAGCGTCAAACACAGAAACATCGAAGCGCCGGGGGTTTTCCTCCGGCGTTTTGCTTTCCAGCTTAGACGAAAGGGCTTGGTGGTCGGGAAATTCCGCACAGATTTCCACCTGCCCCGACATCACCTCCGACATAGCGACAAACCAATCCATCAGATGCGGTTGCAGCGCTAGGTGTTCTTCGAAATTCCCGCGCCTGCGGGTCAGGTCGTTCTCTTTCTGTTGGCGGACTACATCGGGCTCAATTTTCTTGACGAGATATAGATCTGCGAAACCGATCCGGCGTTCTGCAATCGCCTGTCGCACCAGCGGCTGCGCCACTTCAAACTTATCCGGCCAGTAAAAGCCTGCGCGCTCCATGCACCAGGCATAGTGGATCTTCATCGGATCCGTATCGCAAATAACAAAGCCTTGCTGCCGCTCGATCTCGAGCGCTTTCTGAAACCGCGCAATGTTATGCTTGGCCCAGAAATGCGCATGGTCAGCTAGTGGAGCATCATTGCGGGGTCGCTCAGCCTTGACCGGCATTTCGGGTAACCAGCGCCCGTCACCAAACTGGCGCGCGTATGTGGTCTTACCCGCTGCACTGATACCTTCGATCACGATAATCATGCGTCGCAACTGTGCGAAGAGCAACAAGAGGTCAATTGCGCTCTGGCACGTCAATGCTATCTCCTGCCCATGATCCGCACCGCCACCCGTTTTCTATTCAAGCTAATTGTCGGGTTTGTCGGCCTCTCGCTCATCCTTGTGCTGCTTTTCAAATTCGTGCCCGTACCCGTCACCGCAACCATGCTGATGGATGAAAACTCCATAACCAAGGACTGGGAGCCACTGGCCGACATTGACCGCAATATGGTGCGCGCGGTCATCGCATCGGAGGATTCCAAATTCTGCACGCATGAGGGATTTGATCAGGAGGCCATTGAAAAAGCGATTGAAAACAACGCCAAAGGTGGCCGTATCCGGGGCGGCTCCACCATCAGCCAGCAAACCGCTAAGAACGTGTTCTTGTGGCAAGGTGGCGGTTATGTCCGCAAGGGATTCGAGGCGTGGTTCACCGTCCTGATCGAGAAGATCTGGGGCAAGCGCCGCATTATGGAGGTGTACCTTAATGTCGCGGAAACCGGCATCGGCACTTACGGCGCAGAGGCCGGTGCACAGCGATATTACAACAAACCCGCCAACTCGCTCACTCGACTTGAGGCCGCACGCATGGCAGCCGCCCTGCCATTACCGAAAAAGCGCGAAGTCGCGAACCCGAGCGGATGGCTGCGCCGCTATGGCAACACGCTCTCTGCTCGGATTAACGTGGTAGGGCGTGACGGTCTCGATGCCTGCGTCTATAACTGATGGCGATGGGTTTCGGACACACACATAACAATCATCATGAGCGCAGCGGCCCGCACAGCCACTCCCATTTCGCGTCTCACCATGGCCACTCGCACGCCCCGGCGGATTTCGGCCACGCCTTTCTGATCGGTATCATTCTCAACACCGGCTTCGTTGTGGTTGAGGCGGCGGCTGGATGGATGTCAGGATCGATGGCGCTGATCGCGGATGCTGGCCATAATCTGTCCGATGTGCTCGCGCTGATCGTCGCGTGGGTCGCCGCCATCGCTGCGAAGAAACCGGCGACCGAGCGTTTCACCTATGGCTACAAGAGCTCGACCATCCTCGCTGCGCTGACCAATGCCGCCTTGTTGCTGGTGGCAATCGGCGCGATCTTGTTTGAGACATTCCAACGCATCGCGGAGCCTACTCCGGTTGAGGGTATGACCATGGTCATCGTCGCCAGTATTGGCATCGTCATCAATACTATCACTGCCCTGCTCTTCCTGCGCGGGCGGCAAGATGACCTCAACATTCACGGCGCATTCCTGCATATGGCGGCCGATGCACTGGTCAGCCTCGGCGTGGTAGTTGCAGGGGTCGCGATTATCTTCACCGGGCAAAGCTGGATTGACCCAGCGGTGAGCCTGATAATCGTAGCAGTCATCACATGGGGCACATGGCGATTAGCGAAAGACAGCCTCAAAATGGGGCTGCTCGCGGTGCCAGAGGGCATTTCACAGGAGGCGGTGCGCGATTATCTCGCGGCGCTACCCGGTGTGGAAAGCGTCGATGATCTGCATATTTGGCCGATGAGCACGACGGAAACTGCGTTATCGGCGCATCTGGTTATGCCTGACGGCCATCCCGGCGACGATTTTCTCGCGAAAATCAACAGCGTGCTTGAACACGAGCACCGGATTGGCCATTCAACAATTCAGATCGAGCAAACTGAAGGATGCGGAGGGGGCTGCTGATGGCTGATACCAATGCCGTAGCGAGGGCGGAGCTGAGCGCCGCGATACTGCGGCTTGGCGAGGGCGATCAGGCCGCACTCGATCAAATTTATCGTTCCACTTCCGCGAAACTATTCGGCATCTGCCTGCGTATCTTAAACGACCCTAAGGAAGCAGAGGACGCATTGCAGGACGTTTACGTATCACTTTGGAAGCGCGCGGATCGGTTTGATCCCGAGCGAGCCAGCCCAATTAGCTGGCTGGCCACGTTCGCGCGCAACCGAGCGATAGACCGCCTGCGTACCGGCAAAGTGCGGCGCGGCGCGGTGCCCGTGGATGAGGCGATGGAACTGGCAGACGATGCCCCCCTCGCCGAAGCCATGCTGATCGACGGCGAACGCAGCGAGCGCATCCATCACTGTATCGAAGCCCTGCAAGGTAATCAGCGCGAAAACATCCGCACCGCCTTTTTCGAAGGGCGCACTTATGCTGAACTCGCCGAGCGCGCGGATGTCCCGCTTGGCACGATGAAAAGCTGGATTAGGCGGGGACTGCAAAATCTCCGCGCTTGTCTGGAGGGTGCATCATGAGCGACGATACCACTATGACTGACGATCAGCGCCCTGACGATGTGCTCGCAGCCGAATATGCGCTGGGCCTGCTCGAAGGCGAAGAATTGCTGATGGTGCGCGGGCGCATTGCTCGTGAGCCGGTATTTGCAGGTCAAGTGGAGCAGTGGCAGGCACGTCTTGCGCCGATGATTGACTCTGTGCCCGCCGCACTGCCGCCGGAGGATTTGCTCGCTCGCGTCCACGCTGAGATCGGTGTTAGTGGTGGAGAGACCGCCGAAGTCATCACGCTCAAACAGCGTGTGCGCTCTTGGCAGATTGCGACTACCGCTGCTGCGACTGCGGCGATTGCCGCGCTGAGCATTGTGGTGCTTTCGCCAGCTGAGGTGCAGATGATTGAGCCACCTGCGCAGGCTCCGCTGGTGGCCTCTGTGCCGATCGCGAACACTGACCTGCGGCTGGCAGTGACATATCTGCCCGGTCAGGAAGAGCTGCTGATCTCGGCCAGCGGCCTCACTGCAGACGGTGTGCATGATCACGAACTATGGCTGGTACCTGGGGAGGGCCCGCTGCAATCGCTTGGCGTCGTAATCCCCGGTGAGGAGCGCAAGGTGGCCATCACGCCAGAAGTCGCCGCGATGTTCCGCGATGGCTCGGAGCTGCTGCTGACGCGCGAGCCACTGGGCGGCAAGCCTGAAGGCGTGGACGCCGGCCCAGTTGTTGCCGAGGGGCAATTGCAGGCTGTGTAGCCTGGGGGTCTAATCCGGCGGGTTTCGCAACAATCTAACCGAAAATTTTAGCAGCTGTGCATCCATGTTTGCCCAGCCATCGTAACTGATCATGCAAGGCAGGACGGGGCCTAGCGTGACATAGGAGAATACGATGCCTTTTTCAAAATCACTCAAAGCCGCAGTCTTTATCTCGGCCGCTTCAATGGCGGGCTTCGCCGCAATAACCGCAGTTCCAGCTTCCGCTCATGACCATAAGAAAATGGCCAAAGAGCAGCCCAATATTGTTGAAACTGCACAGAGTACTGGCGTTCACAACACGCTCGTGGCTGCAGTGACTGCCGCGGACTTGGGCGAAACACTCTCAACTGGCGGCCCTTTCACGGTCTTCGCTCCGACGGATGACGCTTTTGCGGCTCTGCCTGCTGGCACAGTCGAAACACTGGTAAAGCCAGAAAACAAGGAAACACTCACCGGAATCCTGACTTACCATGTAGTGGGCGGGAACATCACTGCTGAGAAGATTCTCGAATACATCAGCACCGGCGGCGGCGTTGCGCGCATTGGTACTCTTGCTGGCGGTGTTCTTGAAGCGCGCCTTGTTGATGGCAATGTTGTTGTCACCGACGGCGCTGGCCGCTCGGCCACAGTGGTGCAAGCCGATGTGAAGACTTCAAACGGCGTGATCCACGTGACAGACGGCGTATTTCTACCCGGCTGATGTTTTTACAAGGTTGGCGCGGCCCCCACACCTCCAAAGGCCGCGCCACATGATGGGATCAGCGCTCTGCCACCACCCCCACTCTCAGGCGCGCTGAACCATCAAAGCCCCGCCCGACCATATGGTCAGGCGGGGCTTTTCATGTGCTTGCTATGGATAGTTTAGAAGCCGGCCTAAAAGCCTGCTTAGAAACTAGCTCGCGCACCCAAGAAGAAGAATGTGCCAACCGGGCTTACTGGGTAAGCTTGTTCGGTCACAAATGGGTTCTCATTGAAGATGTTATTCACACCGCCATAAATCCCGTATTGATCCGTCAGATCGAAGTTGAACGAGATGTCGTGCGTGAACGTATCGCCCACGGTCCCATTTTCTTCACTGAAGACCGTGCCGATATCTTCAATCTCAACCGCACGCAGCGCTTGCTCACCGAAGTAGGTGGTGGACCACGTCACGCTGAGGCGATCCCAATCCCATGTGAGCGAGGCATTGCCAGCCCATTCAGGACGCTGAATTTCGCCGAGTTCGGGATCGATATTGGTGAGATCGGATGGATCGAAGAAGCGGTTCAGCTTATCCACCCAAGTACCCGCACCTGACAGAGTGAAGCCATGATCGCCCAAATCGAAGCGATACCGCAGCGATGCCTCAACACCGGCTGTTTCGAGACGCGCGAAGTTCAAGTTAACTTGGCGCAAGAACGTAAAGCCGCCATTCGCAGGGTTGCGATCAATGAGTGGGCAGAACTGGTTGTCGATGCTTGAACTATCGACACAATTGTCGACGATGTCCTGCGCGCTAACTGTCGCAATCGCATCTTCGATTTCAATGTTATAGTAATCGACACTCAGCATTAATCCGGGCAGGAAGCTCGGCGTGATTTGCGTACCTACGGTCCAGGTTGTCGCGGTCTCTTCCGACAAATCTGGATTACCACTGACCGAGCCTGAGAAGCGCGCAGTCAAAGGATCTACATAGCTGTACGTTCCTGTGCCAAAGGTCGGGTCAAAACCGATACCGGCAAAGAATGCGGTGCAGTTCGCTTGGCGCAGAGCTTGATCCGGCCCGTTAGCAAGCTCGGAAGCATCGCATGGATCGACAGGACGGAAGAAGTTGCCCTGTGCCGGATTGAACAGCTCGTTCACATTTGGAGCGCGGACAGCCTCGGAGTATGTCGCGCGGAACAAGATGTCCTCGACCGGCGCCCAGATGCCGTTCACGTTCCAGGTGAACGCTTTGCCGATTGTCGAGTAATCTGCATACCGTGCCGCGCCGTTCAATTCGAGGAGTCTCGCGAATGGTACGTCGGTCAGAATTGGCAGACGAACCTCTCCGAAAAATTCGAACACATCGAATTCACCGCCTGCATTGTCGATCACCGATGCAGGGTCGAATACCAGAGAGTTTTGCGCATTAGGCAAATCACGCAGCAAATCGCCCGCATTGGCGTCTGGTGTCGAGACCGGAACAACACCGCGAACCAGCGGGTCAAAGGTCGACGTACTCTTCTCCTTGCGGAACTCAAACCCGAGCACATAATCAATCGCACCGCCGGGCAGATCAAAAAATGCGCCGGTATCGCCTATCAAGAGCCCATTGATGACGAACTGCTCCAGCTCGAACTCGTTGACGGTTGTCGTTGTGATAAAGTCAATCGCCGCCTGGCTGATCGCGCCTACACCGCCAAGGATATTAGCAGGCTGGCAGCTGCCATCACCGGGGTTAAAAGAGAAAAACCCTGGATCGCCTGCAGGAATACCAAACGGCGTTGTCGCCGGAGCCGTCGGATCGATATCAGAGCGGCAGATTGGGTTACCCCCTGCATCTGTGGTCACATCAATCGCCGCATAAAAACGGTCCAAAATGACCCGGTTGTTGTTAAGCGAGGTCTGATTAAATTTACCGTAATTTGCGGAAAGCTCATACCGCAAATGATCGGTCATTTCACCGCGAACACCGCCGACAAAACGCCAAGTCTCGAACTCGTTACGGTCACGGTTTGGACCAAGATCAGCCGGGTCGCGCGTGATGTAGAAACCTTCATCAGTGCCGTTGCCAAAGAACAATGGCTCGACGAAATTCTGCAGCTCCGGCGTGATAAATGGATTATCCGAGCGGATTGTCAGAAGGTCATAGAAGGTGTTCGGCTGCGCTTGGAACTCGGCGCTGTTCGAGACATACTTACCTTCAAAGAACAGTTCCGCTGCGTCAGAAAACTCATATTTCGCATTCACGTTCACAGACCAACGCTCAGTCTCGGGGATGAGCGAGTTGCTGTCGAAATTGTTCGGAATACCGTCCCCGCCAAACTGGTTGAACAGGCCAGTAATGAGGCCGTCCTGATAGACCGCTAGAGAGCCATCAGCATTGATCACCGCACAGCCGCCTGCAAGACCGAAAGCGCCAGGGTTGAATGTGCTGTTGAGGCCTACGGCAGATTCCAGGCAGTCTGCGATGCCGTTGCCGTTGATATCGGGACCATCGCTTGGGCCGATGTTACCCGGTGCAACAACACCGCCTGCGGACGACAGCGAGAAGCGCGGGTCATCGGCAATCAAACGACTAGGCGCCGCTGAAGCCCGGGCTATTAGCGCCTGCTCCGCCGCTGTTGGTGTAAATCCAAGGTTATCCGTTGGAATCAAATCCCCAATGATGTTGTTCGCGAAAAAGTTGGGTGTGTTCGTCGCGTCAATCTCGCCCGTTTGAAAACGCAGAGCTGGGTTGCCTTGGTCATCAAAGAGGCCATTGTCTCGGCTGAACGAACGATCGCCGAAGAGGATTTCGTCATTGCGCGCATATTCACCGCTGATGGTGATGTTGCCGCGGCCGTCAGCAAAATTGGTGCCCCAGGTCAGATCGCCATTGATCCGCCAGGCATCACCTTGGCTTGAGATACCCGTTTGAACGTTGGCCTCGACGCCCTCGAAGTCATCTTTCAGTTGGAAGTTCACCACGCCGGTCACAGCGTCCGCGCCGTAAACCGCTGATGCACCGCCAGTAATGGTTTCAACGCTTTCAATCAGCGCGGTTGGGATTGAGTTGATGTCGACAATTTGCGCACCCGCAACACCGGAGACATGGCGGCGACCATTGACGAGAACCAAGGTCCGTCCTGCGCCGAGGCCGCGCAAGTTCAAAATGGACTGGCCAACGGCCTGCGAGAATACGCCGTCAATCGAGCCAGCTGCAGATGTCGAGGTCGACAGCGCAGGCACTTCGCGCAGTGTCTCAACAACATCGCTTGAGCCGCCCTCGGTCAGCGTCTCAGCAGTGATTGATGTAATCGGCGCAGGCGAGCCAATGTTGGGGTCGCGCGCGATGCGCGAACCAGTCACGACAATCACTTCATCCTCAGTGGCGTCTACACCGCTAGCTGCCTGATCTTGAGCTTGTGCTTGTGCGGCAAATGGCAATGAGCTTGCGGCGAGTAGCAAAATTGCGCGTGAGGTGCGACGTTGTGTAATCATGAATAAGTCCCCGTGACCCTATAAGTTGAATTATGTCTATGCCGCAGTGCAGCAAAGGGAGCAAGGACCAAACATACCATTTGGATAAGCCGTTTTGACCATATTGGGCGGTAATTCTTATCAAATCGGCATATTTGTGCCTTTTTTGCAACATATCTGATAAGTGCAGAACACTCTCATCAGCGGGTCAAGAATCGCACAACAGCCATTGGGTGAGAGTGGCCGAGCGAGAGATGAGGGATGTTGGGTGCTTGCCGATAGCCAAACGACAATCAGGTTTGATAATGCGATGATAGTAGCAGGCTGCTTTCGGTTTTTGTTATTCCGTCAATCAAGCGAACCATGCGCAAGGTGTCATCAAAACGTTTCAGATTTCCGCATTCGATTTGCGCCACAAGATCCCACCGGCCATTGGTCGAATGAACAACATCTATATCGTCGAGCCGAATTAGCTTGCGGGTCACGTCGTCGGTATTCGTGCCGTGCACTTCGATGTGAATGATTGCCCGGATTGCCGCGCTGCGCGCGCTGGGGCCAAGTTCGACCGTAAAGCGCGCAATCACCCCTTCAGCATGGAGCCGCTCTATCCGCGCCCGCACCGTCGCCCGCGAAACGCCAACCGACGCCGCAAGGCTAGCGATCGGCACGCGTGCATCCTGCTTAAGCAAGTTCAGTAATTGGCGATCAAGATGGTCCAACGCACCACATATCTTTCTTGCGGCTGGTAAATCACTGCCGCCTGCCCGCCCAGCGCACATGAAGCCAGAGGATCAAGCTCTGCGCAGCAAGCATTACCGCACTGGACAGGGCCAAATTTGCCCAGTCGCCTCCGCCAACGCCCCCTGAAGAGAACAGTAGTTTGGAAGCAGCAATAACGCCGAGCGTCGCAATCAGAAACAGCGGAACACCCCATGCCATAGCCTTGCGCGAAGCAAATGCAGTTGGCTCGCCGGTGATGCCATATTGCCTGGGCAGCTTCTCAAAATTGGCGAAGCGCCGGTTGGTCCAATATGCAGAAATCAGGAGCGCGAAGATGGTGAGAACAGCCACGCTCAAGGAGGCAGCTGCGCTCATGGTTTAAGCAGCCTCTTCCTTCTTGCCGCGCTTCTTAGTCTCGACCACTTGGATAGGGTCTTTGTTGCCCTCGGCCACATCCTTGTCGATCACGATCTCGGTCACGCCTTCCAGATCAGGCAGATCGAACATCGTATCGAGCAGGATGCCCTCAACAATAGAACGCAGGCCTCGCGCGCCGGTTTTACGGGCAATCGCTTTTTCCGCGATCACTTTGAGCGCATCATCCTTGAAAGTAAGCTCGACATCTTCCAGCTCAAACAGCTTGCTATACTGTTTCACCAGAGCATTTTTCGGCTCCGTCAGGATCGTGATCAGCGCATCCACATCGAGATCATGCAGCGTCGCGATAACCGGCAGACGCCCGACAAATTCCGGAATGAGGCCGAATTTTAGCAGATCCTCCGGCTCACCCTTTTCAAGCAATTCGCCAATCTTGCGTTTGTCAGGGTCGGCGACATGCGCGCCGAACCCGATTGAGCCCTTTTGCAGGCGGTCAGAAATAATCTTGTCAAGGCCTGCAAAAGCGCCGCCACAAATGAACAGAATGTTCGTCGTGTCGACTTGCAGGAATTCTTGCTGAGGGTGCTTACGCCCGCCTTGCGGTGGCACAGAAGCGGTTGTGCCTTCCATCAGTTTTAGCAGCGCTTGCTGAACGCCCTCACCCGATACGTCGCGGGTTATTGAGGGGTTTTCGGCCTTGCGCGTGATCTTGTCGATCTCGTCAATATAGACGATACCGTGCTGCGCTTTCTCGACATTGTAATCGGAGGATTGCAGCAATTTGAGGATAATGTTCTCGACATCTTCGCCGACATAGCCCGCCTCGGTCAGTGTTGTCGCATCGGCCATGGTGAAGGGCACATCAAAGGTCCGCGCCAGCGTTTGTGCGAGCAGTGTCTTACCAGTGCCTGTTGGCCCCACCAGGAGGATGTTCGATTTCGCCAACTCAACTTCACCGGCTTTCCCTGAGTGTTTCAGGCGCTTGTAGTGGTTATGGACCGCGACAGACAGATTGCGTTTGGCGCTGTTCTGGCCAATCACATAATCATTAAGTGTTTCGAAAATCTCGCGAGGGGTCGGTACTTCGCCCTCTTTGCGGCCAACTACGCCCGCTTTGGTTTCTTCGCGGATGATGTCATTGCACAGCTCGACGCATTCATCACAAATGAACACGGTTGGTCCGGCGATGAGCTTGCGCACCTCATGCTGAGACTTGCCGCAAAAGCTGCAATAGAGGGTGGATTTACTGTCGGTTCCGCTCAACTTGGTCATTTCCTAATGCTCACCCCCAACTTCGCCATCGCGCCGCGGTCTTAAGCAATAACATGCTCACCGACTCGCACACTAGCCTGTTGCTGAGGGTTTCCGTCAAAATCTACGCTAGTGCAACCACCTTGCCGTAAACTGAAGCGGCAAGGTTGCCAAAATACTACATCGAATGCGCGCAGCGCCCAGTTCTGGGACGCAGCGCGCTCTTTAAGTAAATCAGCTTGGCGCGCCGCCGCTGCCTTCGTCATCTTCGCTGTCTTCATTCTCAGGGCGCGTCTCAAAGACTTTGTCAACAAGACCGAATTTGAGCGCCTCGTCCGCTTCCAAGAAGGTATCGCGGTCCATCGCCTTTTCGATCTCTTTGAGGCTCTTGCCGGTATATTTGACGTAAAGGTCGTTCATACGCTTCTTAATGCGCAGGATCTCATTAGCCTGAATTTCAATGTCAGAGGCCATGCCGCGCGCACCGCCCGATGGCTGGTGCACCATGATGCGCGCATTGGGCAGCGCGACCCGCATGCCCGGCTCGCCTGCCGCAAGCAAGAAACTGCCCATGCTCGCCGCCTGGCCCATGCACAGTGTAGAAACGCGCGGCTTGATATATTGCATCGTGTCATGGATGGCCATGCCAGCCGTCACAACGCCGCCCGGTGAATTGATATACATCGAAATCGGTTTCGAGGGATTTTCGCTTTCTAGGAACAGCAACTGCGCCGTGATGATGGACGCCATGCCATCTTCCACTTGTCCGGAGACAAATACGATCCGCTCACGCAAGAGGCGCGAGAAGATATCGAAGCTACGCTCGCCGCGGCTGGTCTGCTCAACAACAACAGGCACAAGAGCGCCCGTTAGAGGGTCACGCGTAAACTGGCCCTGCGCCCCATGAGCGTCGCCGCCGAACAGATCGATCATGCAAATATCCTTTTGGTGTATAATCAGCGCGCACTATGTCGCGATCGCGTGGCGCAATTCAAGGGGTTTAACATCGCTTATGGTCAGACCTCGTATCAGACGAGGTTAATTTGCACATATTCACGCGGCTTTTGAGCACAGATCTGCTTCGTCGAAAATGCCCGCACTCAGGAACCAGTTTGGCGTGTCCCTGGAGCGCGTGCCTAGCACACGCAGATCTATCATGCGGCGCGAACGTTCTTGAGGAAGTCGGCGACATGCGAGCGCAGGCGTTCTGACTGGGTCTGCAAATGCGTGGAGGACTCGAGCACTTGTCCAGCCGTTTTACCGACCGAATCTGACATCTCGCTGACGTCATCAATATTTGCGCTCACGTTTTCTGTTCCGCCAGCCACCAAACCGATGCTTTGCGCCAGATCATCGCCAGAAATCGATTGTTGATCGACGGCTGCTGCGATTGCGACAGAGGTCTGCTCAAGTTCGACGACTTCCTGCGCAACAGTACGTAGTGCCTCAGCGCTGGTATTGGTCGCGCTTTGCATGTCGTTGATCAACTGCTCGACCTCTTGCGTGGCCTTGCCCGTCTCCGCTGCTAACTCCTTGACCTCAGATGCCACCACCGCGAAGCCTCGTCCAGCCTCGCCACCGCGAGCCGCTTCAATTGACGCATTCAGCGCCAGCAAATTGGTTCGCTGCGCAATTTGCGAAATCATTTCGACCACTTCGCTGATCTTGTCAGCTGACCCGGTCATAGTGGAGATTGTGCCATCAACTTCGCTTGCCGCCTCGCTGGCATTACGTGCCCGCATTGCTGAAGACGCCGCCTGCTGGCTAATCTCGCGTATCGACATTGCAAATTCGTCACTTGCCGCAGCCGCGCCCGTGATAGTTGCTGATGCATCGCGCAGCTCTTCGGAGGCTTTGGCCATGTGATCAGAGGTCTGATCAGCGCTACCGGCAAGTTGCCCAGCAGCGCTATGCATTTGGTTCGAAGCGCTTGCAATTTCATTGGCAACATCGCCAATCGTCTTCTCAAAGGTCTCCGCTATCCCCTGGAGCAAGTCAATCTTGCCGGCCCGCTCCCTTTGGATGTCCAGTTCAGACCGCATTGTGTTGGCTGTCTCTTCCTGCTTTTCGCGCAGGATTGTCAGGGCGTTAGCCATCGTCCCGATTTCATCATTTCGGTATGCGCCGGGAATGTCCAACTCAGTCTCGCCAGCGGCAATCCGCTCACTAATCTCGCTAATCTCTTCGATTGGCTGAACGATTTGCCGCGCGACCAATCTTTTGCCAAAGAAGATTACGCCTACAGCTACCAGCATCAAGGCAACCATGGCGCCAATGAGTGTTTGGATCCAGCCTCGCGCACGGCCAGATGTTTCTTCAACGCGGGTCGCGACATCTTCGCGAATGGTCACGATATTGGCGATCGCAGCGTCGATTTGATCGTATTTGGGTCCGAGGAACGCCTCTTCCTCAACGATATCAAGCGGCGCGTCGCGCACCTCGATCAAGCTGAGTTCGACACCTGCAAGCTGGGTGTTGAGCGCATCAACAGTTGGCAGATAGTTTGGCGCCGCCAATGCGACAGATGACCGAAGTTGTTCGTTGAGAGTCGATGCACGGCGCGCTGACTCGATCGAAAGCGCAATCAGAGCCGGATCATAATTGCGTGCGCGATATGCCCCCATATTGTCTTTGGCCGCCGCAACACTCTGGTTCATGCTAGCGGTGACAAACGCGACGTTCGTTAATTCAGAAAGGGCCGCTGCGCGTTGCTCGACACGAACCAGTCCAATCGCTGCAACTAGGCCGAAGATCGCAAAAATTGCGATCAGCATAGCGAAAATTCTGTCCATCTGACTGCTGATTGAACCGCGCGAAATCCATTGAGCAGCGCCGCCCAGCATATCCCAAACCTTGGTCATATCACTACCTATCAACCACACATCAATGGAGGGTCGTTAACCCAACGTTTTCCAAGTCTGGTGATGGCCTACGAGGAAATAGATAAGGCCGCGTTAACTCTGCTCGTCCAGAGAGCGGCTGCCACGCGCTTGGCCCATCATGGCGCACCAAGCACTTGATCGGATTGCAACACCCACCGGTCGATAGCATATGGGCAAGAGAGTCTCTCGAGCTAGAGCGCAGAACATCTTGCAGAATAATGAGTATTGCGTGAGCCTTAAGCATCTTACAGCGACCGCAGCGGCCATGGGATTGCTCAGCATCGTCTCGCCCGCATTGGCGCAAGACGCGTCATCCGGCGGCAATGGCGCAGCGCAAACCGAGAACGCGCAAACTCCCGCCCAAGATCAAACACCGCGTGGCAGGGTATTTGAACCCGCCTATTTCGATCAATTTGTGCCTCGTAACGCGCTGGATATGGTTGATCGCTTACCTGGCTTTTCCATCTCGGGCGGTGGTGGCGGCGGCGGACGTGGTCTGGGCCAAGCCAATCAGAACGTGCTCGTGAATGGCGAGCGGCTCTCCAGCAAATCCGACAGCGTACGCGACCAGTTGGAACGCATCCCAGCGGGCGATGTTGTACGGATCGAAATCGTCGATGGAACCAGTCTTGATTTGCCAGGACTGACTGGGCAGGTTGCCAATGTCATAGTCGACCTAGCCGGAATATCGGGCACTTTTAGCTGGAAAGCTCGTCTGCGCGACACTGCCGTTGATCCGGAATGGTATGGCGGTGAGATATCCGTCGCGGGAACGACAGGCGACCTCACCTTCACAGTCGCGCTTGCCAATGAAAACAATCGCTTTGGTGCAGAAGGGCCTACGCTCATCACTGATGCGGCCGGCGCGCTGATCCAGACTGAGGATACGGTATTTACTGGCGCGTTCGACAACCCCACCCTGTCCGCCAACTTGGGCTATGATTTTGGCAATGACATAACGGCGACGTTGAACCTTTCATATGGCCGGACCTATTTCGACCGCCGCGAGAATGAGAGCCTTTCCGGCCCGCTAATCGACCCGAACTTGCGAGTGATACGCACTGCCGAAGATGGGATTGAGTATGAGATCAGCGGCGATCTGACCATCCCGATAGGCGCCGGACAGCTCAAATTGATTGGTGTCGAGACATTTGAGGAAGAAGACTTCAGCCAGCAAGTCACCGCAACCTTTGATGATCCGCAAATCAGTGTGGACGGCAGTCGCTTCACACAGCTTGACAAATCCGGCGAGCGGATTGGCAGAGCCGAATACAATTTCCCGCTGATGGGCGCAGAGTGGCAAGCCTCGGGTGAGGCTGCGTTTAATCGCCTAGACCGCGTCTCTGGTTTGTTTGAGCTCGGCGCAGGCGGCGCAGTAAATGTGATCGATTTTCCAGAAGGTACCGGGGGCGTTAGTGAAGATCGCTATGAGACAGCGCTGAGCGTCAGCAAGCAATTGACCGGAAGGCTGAGCCTGCAAGCAACCGGCGCCTATGAGTTTTCAACGCTGAAACAAACCGGCAGCGCCGCCAACAACCGCAGCTTTGCCCGCCCAAAGGGGTCAGTTTCGCTCGCTTGGTCAAACGGAGCTGGGTTTGACATCGTACTCGCCGCAGAACGCCGCGTTGGGCAATTGTCGTTCGGTGATTTTCTATCGCGGGTTTTCCTCGATGATGAGAATGCCAATGCCGGCAATAACGAACTGGTGCCTGCCCAAACATGGGAAACCTCGCTTGAGATAAACAAAACACTCGGGCCTTGGGGTTCCACCACACTGATGCTTGAGCAGCGCTGGATCGAGGACGTGATTGACCAGATACCGCTCGCTGGCGGCGGCGAAGGGCGCGGCAATATTCCGAATGCGCGGCGGACCGAGATTGAGTGGACAACGACGCTTCTGCTTGGCCAGATTGGTATACAAGGCGGCCAGCTTGATGTTCGGCTCGAGTATGAAGAGGGCGAAATTCGCGATGCATTGACCGGGGATTTGCGTGACTTTTCCGGCGGCGTGGATCGCGAAGTGGAGATTGACTATCGCCACGATATCCCCGGCAGCAATTTCGCATACGGCGCGAGTTTGGAATATGAGCGTGACCGCCGCGAATTTCGTCTCGAGGAAGTCAGTCGGGGGTTTGCAGGCCCAACCTTTGCCAACCTTTTTATCGAGCACAAGGATATCGCCGGTCTTACAGTCCGAGGGACAGTGGGCAATTTGCTCGGTGCTCGCGTCCGGCTAGATCGGACAGTATTTGATGGTCCCCGCAACACCGCACCAATCGTTTTCATCGAGGATCGCAACCGTCGGATCGGTCCGATCTTTCGTCTGGATGTAAGCGGCAACTTCTAGATCCACAAATTTGCCAACTTGATTTGCTAGCGCTGACTGGCAGAGTACGGGGATGAACAGATCTCTCACATCGCTCGCCCTGATCCTCGCCGCGGCCCCTGCTTGCGCGCAGCCTCAAATACAGATCAAGGCTGGATCACTGGGGCCCGCCGAAACAGCCGCGATGGAACAGATATCCAGGATTAAGATTGAGGACGATTCAGGCGCGCAACTAAATGCCGTCATAGTCTATAATCCGGACGCACCAGCCGCAGCACGCGAAGCGGAGCAAGCAGGTCTGCCGCTTGGCGGGCGCACAGTGCTGGTCAAAGACAATATCGAAACGCGCGAATTCCCGACGACTGCGGGCAGCCTCGCCCTCAAAGACAATATGACGCGCCGGGACGCGCCGATGATTGCCAATCTACGCGGGGCAGGCGGCGTAGTGTTAGGCAAGACCAACCTCTCCGAATGGGCCAACATTCGCGACAACGATTCCACCAGTGGCTGGAGCGCGGTGGGCGGGCTAACCCGAAACCCTCACGCGACCGACCGCAATAGCTGCGGATCATCCTCGGGCAGCGGCGCGGCCGTTGCGGCAGGCTTTGCCTGGGCCGCGATTGGCACAGAAACCAATGGCTCGATCACCTGCCCAGCTAGCATTAATGGTGTGGTTGGCTTCAAGCCAAGCGTTGGCGTGATCAGCCGCACGCATGTCGTGCCGATTTCGAGCACGCAGGATACCGCTGGACCAATGACACGCACCGTGACTGACGCCGCAATGCTGCTAGCCGCGCTGGCCGGAGAGGATGAGGCGGACGCAGTGACGCTGACGGTGCCTAATCGCCCGCAAAACTACGCCGCCGGGCTGGCTGAGGCTTCACTTGAAGGCGTACGGATTGGTGTGATGCGTAATCAGATCGGTAATCGCGACGATTTACGAGAGGTCTTCGAAGAGGCGCTGGCCGATATGGAGCGGGCCGGCGCGGTGCTGGTCGATGTTGAGCATGAGATCAACACGCAGATGTTTGGCGATAGCTTCACCGTGCTGCTCTTTGAACTGCGCGAGGAAATGGGCAAGTATCTGAGTTCGATCCCGGAAATTGAGGGCGGAGAAACACCGCGCAGCCTAGCTGACCTCATCGCGTTTAATGAGGCCAATGCTGAAGCGCAGATGCGCTGGTTCGGGCAAGGGATTTTCCAGACTGCCGAAATGACGACCGACCGTGAAGCTTATGAAAAAGCGCGTGAAAATGCGGTACACATTGCAGGTAAGGAAACGCTCGACATGCTGCTAGCCAAGCACGAGGTGAGCTTTCTCGTCGCGCCGACACGAGGGCCTGCATGGGTCAGCGATCTGGTGAATGGTGACAGCTTTAACGGCTCTATCGGGTTCGGCTCACCTGCTGCAATTGCAGGCTATCCGCACCTCACCGTGCCAATGGGACATATTGAGAGCCTGCCGGTGGGCGTCAGTTTTTTCGGCGCAAAATGGGCCGATCACGACGTGCTGAAAGTGGGCGCTGCATATGAAAAGGCGCGGACAGCTGAGCTGCCCACGCCTTCATTTGAACGGTGGAAACCAGCGCAGCAGTGATGCTCCGCCAGCGTTCCTGATTACTTCTTCTTAGCTGGCGCCTTCTTGGCAGCTGGCTTTTTGGCTGGTGCCTTTTTCGCAGCTGGCTTGGCCGCAGCTTTCTTCGCCGGAGCCTTTTTTGCAGGCGCTTTCTTAGCAGCGGTCTTCTTGGCCGGAGCTTTCTTGGCTTCGTCCTTCTTAGCCGCAGCTTTCTTAGCTGGTGCCTTCTTAGCCGGAGCCTTTTTCGCAGCCGCCTTCTTAGCCGGAGCTTTCTTCTTAGCGGGCTTCTTTTTGGCCGCTTCGTCTTCTTCCGCCTCAATTGCTGCTTCCAGCTCTTCGCGCGTCACTTCGCGGTCAGTGATTTCAGCCTTCTCGAACAGGAAGTCGACAACCTTGTCTTCGTAAAGCGGCGCGCGCAATTGAGCAGCAGCCATTGGCTCTTGCTGAACATATTGCATGAAGCGCTCGCGATCTTCCTCGCGGTATTGCTGTGCCGCTTGCTGGATCAGCATCGACATCTCTTGCTGCGTCACTTCGACGTTATTGGCCTGACCGATTTCAGAAAGCAGCAAACCGAGACGCACACGGCGCACGGCGATGTCGCGGTAGTCATCCTTCTCAGCTTCGATCTCTTTCATTGTCGCTTCTGGATCATCGGATTGTGCTGCTTCTTGCTGAAGCTGCGTCCAAATCTGGTCAAATTCCGCATCGACCATGCCCTCAGGAACGTCAAAGTCATGATCGCCAGCAAGCTGATCAAGCAGAGCACGCTTCATCTGGGTGCGGGTGAGGCCTGATGTCTCTTGCTCCAGCTGGCCGCGCAGCAGCTCTTTCAATTTGTCGAGGCTGTCGAGGCCCAGTGTCTTGGCGAAATCTTCGTCAATCTTGGTCTCTGTCTCAACCTTCACTTGCTTGACAGTGATGTCGAACTCAGCATCTTTACCCTTGAGGTTTTCCGCCGGATAATCTTCTGGGAAAGTCACGGTGATGGTCTTTTCATCGCCCGTCTTTGCGCCGGTCAGCTGCTCTTCAAATCCCGGAATAAACTGGCCTGAACCGATTACCAGAGGCGCGTCTTCAGCCTTGCCGCCTTCGAACTCCACGCCGTCCTGACGGCCAACGAAGTCAATGATCAGTTGATCGCCGTCCGCTGCCTTCTTAGTCTTGGGCGCATCCTTATAGGCTTTGTTCTGGCCAGCGATCCGTTCAACTGCTTCGTCAACCTGCGCATCGCTCACTGGAACAGTCAGACGCTCCAGCTTGAGCCCATCCGTATCTGGCGCGGTGACTTCGGGCAGTACTTCCAGCTCAACGCTAAGCTCAGCGTCCTTGCCTTCTTCATAGCCTTCCTTGAGATCAACCTTGGGTTGCATCGCAGGACGCAGCTCATTGTCGGTCATCACTTTGTCGACCGATTCGCGCAGAACATCATTCACAGTCTGCGCATGGATTTGCTCGCCATGCATTTTGCGAACGAGATTCGCAGGAACTTTACCGGGGCGGAAACCAGGCATACGCACTTGCGGGGCAACCTTCTTAATCTCCGCATCAATGCGTGCAGCAATGTCGCTCGCGGGGATCGTCACCTGATAGGCGCGCTTCAAACCCTTATTGGTCGTTTCCTTGATTTGCATGGGTGGTTCTCTTGACTTTCTAAAAACCGTTTTATGGTCAATAACTTAAATCGCTCATCAGCATGCGTCGCAGAGTTGGTGCGGGCGAAGGGACTCGAACCCCCACATCTTTCGATACTGGTACCTAAAACCAGCGCGTCTACCAATTCCGCCACGCCCGCATGCCCGAACGAAGATGCGCGCCGACGACAGCCGACGCGCGTTCAGGCGCGTGCCTCTAATCATAAGCAGCGCAAAGGGCAAGCATAGTCCGCATAATCCGCGCATCTGTTTGCTTGCGAGGCGGGCCTCAGCCGCCTAATGGCCCAGCCTATGACTGAAGAAACGAACACTCAGGCTGATAAGCCGCAAACCCCGCCTGACCGGCTAGCAATCCATCCCGGCTCCGAGCATTTCGATGCGGACGTGCTTGGGCGCGGCATCGGCATCCGCTTTAAAGGCACGGAGCGCACCAATATTGAGGAATATTGCATTTCCGAAGGTTGGGTGCGCGTGCAGGCTGGCAAGACCGTTGACCGCAAGGGTAGGCCGCTGACGCTGAAGCTGAACGGCCCAGTTGAAGCATGGTTTGAAGATCTGGGCGACGATCCGCCCGTCGCGAAGAAGGACTAGGTTTTGGCCTGATGATCGTCCGAGCCTCCCCCGCCCTCCGCCCTTCCACCCGGATCATACTCCGGAGTGAAAGTCCGGGTGGAAGGGCGCAGGGTGCGGAAGGCAACAGCGCAAAGCAACAAAGATGAAACCGACCGTCATCATCATCGGCCGACCCAATGTCGGCAAATCGACCCTGTTCAACAGGCTGGTCGGCAAAAAGCTCGCGCTGGTCGATGATCAGCCCGGCGTGACGCGCGACCGGCGGATGGGCGATGCGTCGATTGCGGGCATGGATTTCACGATCGTCGACACTGCTGGTTGGGAAGATGAAGACGCCGATACCCTGCCCGGCCGGATGCGCATGCAGACCGAGGTGAGCCTGGAAGGCGCCGATGCGGTTCTCTTCGTCATTGATGCGCGCGCTGGCCTGACCCCGCTAGACAAAGAAATCGGGCGCTGGCTGCGTGAGCAATCAATCCCCGTTTCAGTCGTCGCCAATAAGGCCGAGGGCAAAGCAGGCGAAGCAGGCGTGTTCGAGAGCTTTGAGCTAGGTCTGGGCGATCCAGTAGCCGTCTCCGCCGAACACGGTGAAGGCATTGCTGATCTGTTTGGCGCGCTGTGGCCGGTTATCGGCGAAAAGGCCGATGCAGAGACGGCTGAGGCCGAGCAAGACGCGCTGAACGAAGATGAAGATGAGGATGGCCTTCCAACTGGCCCGCTCAAGCTCGCCATTGTCGGACGGCCCAATGCCGGCAAGTCAACGCTGATCAACCGGCTGCTGGGTGAGAACCGCCTGCTGACTGGCCCCGAGGCTGGGATCACGCGCGATTCGATCGCGGTAGACTGGCAGTGGGCAGACCCCAAAAGCGGCGAGATGCGCGATATCCGCCTGATCGACACAGCCGGCATGCGAAAGAAACGCAATGTGACCGAGAAGCTGGAAAAGCTCTCCGTCGCCGATGCACGCCGCGCGGTGGATTTCGCCGAAGTTGTCGTGCTGCTGCTGGATGCCACACAAGGCCTTGAACATCAGGATCTCAAAATCGCCAGCATGGTCCTTGAAGAAGGACGCGCATTGATGGTCGCGATCAACAAATGGGATGTCGCGGGCGACAATGGGACAGAGAGCCCGAGTGCGCTATTCAATGGTATTCGCGATGCGCTTTATGACGGACTGGCGCAGGTCCGCGGCGTGCCGCTGTTTGCGGTCTCTGCGAAAACCGGCAAGGGCCTTGACGCTATGCTGGGCGCGGCCTTTGAACTCCGCGCAAGTTGGTCAAAACGCGTGCCCACAGCCGCGCTGAACCGCTGGTTTGATCACGCGATGGAAGCGAACCCGCCGCCAGCGCCGGGCGGTCGCCGGATAAAGCTGCGCTATATCACGCAGGCTGGCACACGCCCGCCGCGCTTTGTCGTGTTTGGAACGCGTCTGGAATCGCTCCCCAAAAGCTATGAGCGCTATTTGGTGAACGGAATTCGCGCCAAGCTCGGCTTTGAGGCCGTGCCTGTGCGCGTCGTGCTCAAAAGCCCGAAGAACCCGTACAATGCCAATCGCGGCGGCGGAGGCAATTATTCGGGCGGATCAGAGAAGACGTGATTGATCTGCTCGCCTCTGCAAGCATTACCACTGATCTGATCGAGCAAACCTCCAGCTCGGCGCGCGTGCAGGAAATTGTTCGGCTAAGCCTTGCGCCGGCTTTCCTCCTGGCAGGAATTGGCGCGGTGATGAATGTGATGATGAGCCGGCTCATTTGGATCGCCGAGCGGATCGAACGGCTCGAGAGCCGGATGGATGACGAGCAATCACGCAAGGACAAGCTCGATATCGCTCGCCTATGCCGCAGACGAAGGTTGGTTCAACGTGCAGTGATGTACAGCACTGGGGCGGCGCTATCGATTTGTGTGGTCATCACGCTCTTGTTTATCGGCGCGCTCATCAAGCAGGGTACCGGCACAATCACTGCAATCGCCTGGATCACGACGATGATATTTCTAATCACTGGGCTGGTTCATTTTGCTATGGAAACGGTCGTCGCTGCGGCGGGACAACCGCGCTATAGCGGCGACGCTGATAATGATGATTAGAGCGCGCACAAGCGAATGAGCGAGCCCGATTTCTCGCGCTCGCTCTTCAAATCCCGCTAATTGGAGGTAGCCTCAGCCACCTCCGCCGATAGCGTTAGCCCTCGCCAGCGGCTTGACTTTGCAGTTGCACGTAATTCTCAAGGCCCATGTTTTTGATCATATCAAACTGGGTTTCGAGAAAATCGACATGCTCTTCCTCATTGTCGAGGATCATCGCGAATAGATCGCGGCTGACATAGTCGCGCACGCTCTCGCAATACTCAACCGCATCGCGCAGCAGCGGGATCGCGTCTTCCTCAAGCGCCATGTCCGCCTTGAGGATTTCCTCAACCGTCTCGCCCACTCGCAATTTGTGCACGGCTTGGAAGTTGGGCAGCCCATTGAGGAACAGCACACGCTCAGCCAATTTGTCGGCATGCTCCATCTCCTCGATGGATTCCTTGCGTTCATAAGCAGCTAGTTTCGCCACCCCCCAATCGTCGAGCACACGGTAATGCAACCAATATTGGTTGATCGCCGTAAGCTCATTAGTGAGCGCTTTATTGAGAAATTCGATGACCTTTGCGTCGCCCTTCATGGCAAACTCCTGTAATATCCGATTGGCCCGCCACATAGGGTGAGAAGGGTCAGTCTTACAAGGGCAGAGGGGCCGAAAAATGGCGGAATTCCGCCACTTGCGAGCGATTAGCGTTAGCGGGTTTTGAGGCTAAGCTGCGACGGGTTCGCAGGCCGCAAGACGTTCTTCGAACAGGATCTGGTCAGCTTCAGAGAGACATTGGCCGCAGTTTGGGGTCTTGCCCAGCTTGGCGTAGACCGCCTCCGCATCGCCCGAACAGCTTTTCGCCGCGCGGCGAAGGTCAGTTTCCCGGATAGCGTTACAAATGCATGTATACATTCGGCCCTGATCTCCTGCGAGTGATTCGCAGTAGCTAGTTTATGCGACTTATTCTCAATAGCAAGCGCTTTTGCGAGCCATTCGCACTTAAACAGGGCCATATATCTGAATTAATTCGCTTTTTGCGATCACAAAGATCGAAAAAACTGCGTGCCTACAGTGGCTGAATTGGATTTGCTTGCGTTTTCGCGTGAATAGCTTGAACCTCAGTTCATGAAGCAATCTCTAATACTCCTTTGCGCCGCAACGGTTTTGGCCTTGGGCACACCGGCACTTGCGCAGGAGCCGAACGCGCCTGCCCAGAATGAGCCGCCACTGCCCAACAGCGGAGAATCTGCCGCAGAGCAGGAAATCCCACTCAGCGCTCTTTTCTTTATGATGCAGCAAACCGATGAGTTCGCAGCCATCCAAAATGAGTTGCTGGAACTTATGCTGGCGAAAGGCGAGCCTCTCCAAGATTGGTCAACGCGCGGTACCGATATGCTTGAGGTGCTGGCTCAATTCGAGGCTCTCAATGGTTCAGCCTTCCGCCTAGAGGAAGACGAAACTTCCACCTCGATTATTTATTTGGGAGAACCGCAATCGCTTTTGCCTGACACATATATTCGGGAGCGGATCTATGACGGCTCAACGACCGGCGACATAGAAACTCTCTTGATATCTGTCGCGCCTGACCTGTGGCTGGAACTGGTTGGCGGGTTTACCATGCGCGGCACAGCGCAATGCGCAAATGGCATTTTTACAATGGATGTGCTGTCGAAAAACGTGGCATCTCAATGGGACAATATCCACTTGAGCGCTGTTGCGATCCTGCAATCCATGCTTGTGGCGTTGGATACCCTTGATATTTGCACGGTCTCTGAGCGCAATGACGATGGCAGCTACACGTCACTGGTGGTTGACGGCGCTGGGACCCGGATGGCTGCACTTAACGAGGACGTTTCTCGCGAAACAATCGTAACGCGCGACGATGCTCTTGAAGCGATCGCAAGGGCGAACAGCAGGCCGGACACTTTTGCTGAGTAGCCACTATCGCCTGAGGGCGAATAGCCTGCCATATGTCAGGCACCGCCACAGCCACTCAAGCGGTCCATAGCGGTAGCGATCAAGCCACGGCCTGGACCATGCCAGCATCAATATGCAGGTCAGTAGGGTTACGACATAGAGCTCGCCGCGCGTCAGCTCTCCATAGAGCCCACCTGCCCAACCGTGGAACACGAACAGCATCACGACTGAGGTGCCAAGGTAATTGGTGAAGGCGGCGCGGCCCGCCGCGGATACGCGCTGCGCCAGCCACCCACCAGCATGCCGCCCCCACAACGCCAAAAGCGCGGCCAAGCCCAATGTCATCGCCAAACGCGGGAAATGCGACCAGCCCGTAAACGCCGCAAGCGTGCCATAATAGTCAAATCCATCTGCACGCGCGGCAAGCGCGATGGGCACATGCGCTGCCGCACCCACAAGAAGCCCTATCCAGCCCCACATCCTTTGCTTGGTCTGATTGAGGCCGCCAATGAACAAACCCATGCGATACAGCGCCATACCAATTAGCATGAGCGGCAGAGTCTCAAACGCGAATAGGAAGAGTGTGAAGGCCAAATCAGAAGCGTGCTCCGTGAAATTGCGCGCAACGTGTTCGGCATAATCGCCGCTCCGAATAATTTCCGCCTCAAGCACCCCGCCCGCAAGTTCCTCCGCTTTGCTTGCCTCCATTTCGGCGACTTGCTCTTCCCCGAACGCGCCGGATGCTGACGCTTCCATGGCCGCGCCCATGCCCATGTAAAGGAGACCGCCAAAAAGATATCCCAAGACGCCCAAAAGCAATTGCCGCTTGGCCGAGAGCTTGATGAACAGCAGAGCGAGCAGGCCGGCGACAGAGTACAAAAAGAGGATATCGCCGCGCCAGATAAAGAAGAAATGCACAAGGCCGAAGAGCCCGAGCAGCAATAGACGCCGCACTTGCAGCCCCCTGCCCGCACCCTTCGCCCAGGCGTTTTCCATAAACAGATAAAGCCCAGCACCAAATAGCAGCGTGAAGAGGCCGCGCATCTTGCCATCAATGAGCACAAATTGCGCTACCCACATCCACCCTTCCGCTTCGCCATGCGGCGTGAGGAAGGCGGCGGGATACATATAGGCAGAGAAAGGTTGACCAAAGGCGACGATGTTGGCTGCCAAAATCCCCATCACAGCAAGCCCGCGGATAAAATCGAGACTGGCAATACGCGTGCCGGATTCCGCGACCGGAACAGCAACGTCTCCTACGCTTGCAGGTAGATCATCACCCGCTGGCTGCTCAGAACTTGCTGTACCCGTCATCCTGCCCTCCGTTACGCACCAACTGCTTTAGCACCCTAACACAGAAGGGAAAGAGCCAGCCGCATAAGGAGAAGGCATATGCTCAGGCGTGTGACGTCATAGCTTCAACAAGCCCTTTCTCGATTTATTAACGGCAATGCGCCGGTGTGCCTAAAGGGGCAATCGCGCCCGTAAGAAGCGCTTAGATAAGCGGCCTCGCTGCGCAATCATTGCGTCTGGTTAACCTAAAATTAGTTCTAGTCTGCGATCTCAATGGCAGACGTCACTGATGCTCGGTGGCGGTGAACAAGCAACCTAGGGCTTAACACAGGGGGACAAGGCCGTGAGAGTACTGGCTTTGGCATCACAAAAGGGTGGTTCCGGCAAAACAACTTTGTCTGGACATCTTGCCGTCCAGGCCCAGCGCGCAGGCGCTGGACCAGTCGTATTGATTGACATCGATCCGCAAGGATCACTCGCCGATTGGTGGAATGAACGCGAGGATGATTATCCTGCCTTTGCGCAAACCACAGTTGCGCGTCTCGCCAATGATTTGGCAGTGTTGCGCCAGCAAGGCTTTAAACTGGCCGTGCTCGACACACCGCCAGCCATCACCATGGCAATCCAATCGGTTATCTCTGTTGCAGAGCTGATCGTTGTCCCAACCCGCCCGAGCCCGCATGATCTGCGCGCTGTTGGTGCGACCGTTGATTTGTGTGAGCGTGCTGCCAAGCCATTGGTCTTCGTGATCAATGCGGCAACGCCAAAAGCAAAGATCACCTCGGAAGCTGCTGTGGCGCTGTCACAGCACGGCACCGTGGCCCCGATCACATTGCATCACCGCACCGACTTTGCTGCCTCAATGATTGATGGCCGCACAGTTATGGAAGTTGATCCAGATAGCCGCAGTGCTGCCGAAATGGTCGCGCTCTGGAAATATATCTCGGACCGGCTTGAGAAGAACTTCCGCCGTACAGTCTTTGCTGCACCTAACACCACTCAGGTTGCATCAGCTGGCACACAGCGCCAAGGCGGCGGCTTTGGTCGCCGGGTCGCGCAATAGCGCCAAGATTTGCAGCGGAGCTCAATTATGTCCGACACTTCATTCGCCTCGCTCTGCCCGACCTTGCTTGCACGCAAGGGGGGAGCAAAGCCTGCCATGCGGCCTCAGCTAGGGATGCTGGGCAAGCCAGACGGCAAGCTAGCTGCGGCCAATCTGGAAGATCTGGGTTGGAACGATATGGGCGATGCCGCAGCAGCGGACGCCAGTGATACCAATGTTGTGTCGCTCAACGCAGACAACGAGCAGACAGCATTCGCGAACCTTGCCGCTCAAGATCCTGCAACGGACAACCCTGTGCAAGACAGCCTTGAGCAGCTCTCAGCTCAAATTGAGAAGACTAAACGGAAGCGCAAATCGGCAACGGTCCCTTCCCTTAATGGTGGATCAAAGCGTGCAGCCTTTACCTTGCGGCTTGATGCAGAGCGCCATTTGCGCCTGCGCCTCGCCAGCACAATCCGCAATTGCAGCGCACAGCAATTCGTAACCGAAGCGCTTGATGCAATGCTCGACAATATGCCCGAAATCGACGGCCTCGCTGCCCAAGTGCAGCGTAGCTAAGCCAAGCAAATTCACGAAGATAATTCCCGAAGGAGGGAGACCCCATGAGCAAGCCAAAAACAGCTAGCAACAAACGGATCATCGGACTTGCCGTCACGACAGCTCTTGCCAGCGCAACGCTGGCCGGCTGCACAGGCAAAGCCGCGCCGCAGGCGTCTTATTCTTCTGCGCAAGCAGAGATGGCGATGGCCAAGGGCAAAACAAGCAAAGCTGTCAGCCATGCTGAAGCTGCCGTTTTGGCTGCGCCGCGTGTTGCTGAAAACCGCGCAGTGCTTGGTTCAACCTATATGGAAGCAGGCCGGTTTGCGTCTGCTGCCACGACTTATGGCGAAGCACTTGAGCTTGGCGACACATCATCACGCACAATCGTCAGCTATGCTCTGGCACAGCTTGCCAGCGGTGATCAGCGCGGCGCTCTGTCCACGCTCGACACATATGAAGCGCAGCTTGATCCAGCTGACTTCGGCCTCGCTGTTGCAATGGCTGGTCGCCCCCAACAAGGCGTGCACGTTCTGGGCAACGCTCTGCGCTCTGGTCAGAACACCGCAAAAGTTCGTCAGAACCTGGCCTATGCTTTCGCCCTCAAGGGTGACTGGCGCTCAGCACGTCTGATGGTTGCACAAGATCTTCCGGCTGACAAAGTTGGCGATCGTTTGGGCCAATGGGCTACGACCTCTGCACCGGGGCTGCACCACGCACGCGTCGCAAGCCTTCTCGGCGTGCCAATGGTTGCCGATAGCGGTCAGCCGATTGCTCTTGCGCTTTCAAATCACCCCAGCGTGCCAATGCTGGCGGCGGAAAACACCGTGAAGCCAGAAGCCGCTAAGGTTCCTGCTGCACCAAAGCTCGCCGCCAATGGCGAATTGCCACCGGTCAGCGAGTGGGCATCTGCGACGCCTGCAAAGCCTGCCGTGAAGAAACCAGCTGCTAAGCCTATGAAGGTTGCTGCTGAGAAACCCGCACCGCGCGTTGCATCAAAGCCTGCTCCAAAAGCAGCGCCGAAAATTGCGAAGGCGGCTGTTCCAACGCCTAAGCCGACCACTGCTCCAAAAGCAGCGGTAAAGCCCGCCCCGGTCAAAACAGCTAAGGCTCCGGCGAAAACCGTAAACGGCGTTAAGTTTGCGAGCGGTGAAGTCGTGCAGAAAATACCGCACACTCAGCTCGCCTCAACGGCAAGCCCCGCTAAGAAGCCATCTTCCAAGCCTGCGGCAAAGCCAGCTCCTAAAATGGCGAAAGCTGAAAGCGGCAATTACCGCGTCCAGCTCGGTTCATATTTCTCAATGAGCGATGCTCAAGCGGCCTGGAAAGTCTTCCTCGCCCGTCACCCAGAGCTTGAGGGTTCACAAAAGGTGATCTCGAAAGCCAAGGTCAAAGGCAAAATCTACTACCGCGTCGCGGCCGGTGGTTACGCCAAGGCTTCCGCAGTGAGCATGTGTTCAAAAGTTAAGCGCGGCGGTGCAGGTTGCATTGCTTACGCTGCCAATAACCCGCTGCCTGGAACAATCGACAATGATGTCAGGGTTGCGGCACGCTAAATCTAAAGGGCCCCCAAGCCCTGCGGTAAGCGTACTCCATCTAAAGACTAGCAAAGCCCCTTCCGGAGCAATCCGGGAGGGGTTTTCTTTTTAGTCTGCGAGCCTTGCCACCCGCTCCCTCCACCGTTCTACCGGAGCCTACCACGACACTATCTGGATGGAAGGGTGGAGGGCGCGGGTGGCTTGGACCTCATTCGAGAAAACTAAACCGCCACACCGCCCTTATAAAGCGCCGTCACCCGGCCTTGCGTGGGCTGGCCATCAAACGGCGTATTGCCGGCAGTCGCCGCCATCTTCGCGCTTTGAACGATCCAGGGCTTGTCCGGATCAACCAGCGCGATATCCGCCTCATACCCCTCGCGCAGAGCGCCAGCCTCGACGTCCAAGAGCCGCGCTGGAGCGCCCGCCACAAGATCAAAGGCGCGCGCCATGTCGATCACCTCATCCCGCACCAGCCCCAGTACCATGGCCAGCAATGTCTCTGCGCCCGCCATGCCTGGCTCTGCATCGGCAAAGGGCAAGCGTTTATCCTCCGGCCCGCGTGGATCATGGCCCGAGGCGATCATGTCGATCGTGCCGTCAGCAATCGCTTCGCGCACGGCCTGCCGGTCATCCTCGCTGCGCAGTGGCGGCGAGAGACGCGCAAAGCTACGGAAATCGGCCATCGCGAGATCGGACAGCATGAAATGCGCTGGTGTGACGCCCGCCGTAATCGCCGCGCCGCGCGCCTTCGCCTGCCGTACCAGATCGAGCCCTGCCCTTGTGGTCACTTGGCGGAAATGAACCCGCGCGCCGGACATTTCGGCAAGCGCAATATCGCGGGCGAGCGCCAGTGTCTCTGCCGCCGCCGGTGCACTGGGAAGGCCAAGCCGCGTCGCCATTTCGCCCGCCGTCGCGACTGCATCTCCTACAATATCGGCGTCTTCGGAATGCGCGATCACTGGCAGATTAAGGCTAGCGGCATATTGCAGCAGACGCAGCATAACACCGCTATCGCTGATCCATTTCCGCCCCGTCGCGGCACCGCGCGCGCCTGCATCCTTCATCAGCGCGATCTCGGCCAGATCACCGCCCGCCAAATTGCGCGTCGCAGCGGCCATTGGGTGCACCCACAGGTCCGGCTTGCCGCTCTTGGCAATATACGAAACACGGCTGGGCAGATCGAGCGGCGGCGCCTGATCCGGCATCAATGCCGCGCGCGTGATCCCGCCAAAATGAAAGGCGGGCTTGTCAATCGCAAACACACCGCAATCAACGAGCCCCGGCGCAATAAGATTTCCGCGCGTATCGACAACCTCATCGCCATCTTGCGGAGTGACGTCGCCGAGTGCAGCGATCCGTCCATCCACTAGACGCACGGAACCTGCGACGACGCCACCGGGCGTAATTAGCTGACCATTGGTGATGCAAAGAGGCGCCCGCTGCTTCATGCCGTCCACCCCTCAAGCCCGCGAGCCGACCGAGTCAGCACATCGAGGCAGGCCATGCGAATTGCGACCCCCATTTCCACTTGGCGCGTGATGATGGATTGGTCGATCAAATCGGCCACTTCACTATCGATCTCAACCCCTCGGTTCATCGGGCCAGGATGCATCACCAGCGCGTCCGGCGCGCACGCCTGCAAACGCTTTTTCGTGAGACCATAAAGGTGATGATACTCACGCTCTGAAGGGATAAACTGACCACTCATCCGTTCGGTTTGAAGCCGCAGCATCATCACCACATCTGCTCCATCCAAAGCAGCATCGAAATCATGGAAGACCTCCGCCCCCATAGCTCCAATCCCGGCCGGCATCAGCGCAGGGGGCGCACAAAGGCGAACCGTCGCGCCCAAGGCTTGAAGGCATAGCAAGTTCGATCGCGCGACCCTGCTATGCAAAATATCACCGCAGATGACGATTGTGTGGCCGGTGAAGTCCTCTGATGCTTCACCCCGCGCATCCAGCGCTTGGCGCAAAGCCAGTGCATCAAGCAATGCCTGCGTCGGGTGTTCATGGCTGCCATCACCTGCGTTCAAAACTGGGCAATCGACCTTGCTCGCAATCAGCTGTGTCGCACCGCTTGAACCGTGACGTATCACAATCGCATCCGGGCGCATGGCGTTAAGCGTAGTCGCCGTGTCGATCAGCGTCTCACCCTTTTTCACGCTCGATTGCGCGGCATGCATATTGACCACATCGGCGCCGAGCCGTTTACCGGCAATCTCAAAACTGAGCAGCGTGCGGGTCGAGTTTTCGAAGAACGCATTGATAATTGTTTGCCCGGCGAGCGCGTCATTGTGCTTGTTCGATTGGCGATTAAGTTCGATCCATTGTTCTGCTTCATCAAGCAGGAAAAGGATTTCATGGCGTTCAAGCTGGCCAATGCCGGTTAAATCGCGATGCGGGAATGCAAGACGGCCCGCTGGATAGCGGCCATTTTGCGAGAGGTCTTTCGGCGATGTCATTAAAGCAAGCCCCCTAGTCGAGCCCAGTCAGCTGCTCAAGCGATTTGTGTGGCGATTTTCCGTGGTGTTTTCTTAATTCATCCCTAGTTAAAGAGGTGAAACAGGTTTCTTTAGAGGTGTAAAATGCGTTTTGCGGGCCGGATCTGGCGTCTGCTGGTGGGTGTGAAAGACGGGCTGGTCCTGCTGTTCATGCTGCTTTTCTTCTGGGCTCTATTCGCAGCTCTCACTAATCGGCCCAGTCCGGCGCAAGTACGCGAGGGGGCGTTGCTGCTCGATCTCGATGGCTTGATTGTTGAGGAACGCACACAGATCGACCCAATCGAAGCTTTCGTCTCTGGCCAGACACCAATGCCGGAAACCCAAGCGCGCGATTTGGTAAAAGCGATTGACGCAGCGGCCAAGGATGACCGGATCAAGGCCGTCGTGCTTGATCTTGATGGCTTTTTGGGCGGCGGCCAAGTCAATCTGCAAACCATTGGTGAAGCGCTTGACCGGGTTCGTGCGGCCGACAAGCCAGTGCTTGCTTACGCGACAGCCTATTTCGACGATTCCATCCTACTCGCATCGCATGCGAGTGAGATCTGGATGGATCCACTCGGCGGCGCGATAGTCGCCGGCCCTGGCGGTGGAAGGCTGTATTATGGCGAACTGCTTGACCAGCTCAACATCAATGCGCGCATCTACAAAGTCGGCACGTATAAAAGCGCTGTCGAGCCGTACGACCGCAATTCCATGTCTGCCGAAGCGCGTGAAAATGCGACTGCTTTATACAGCGCGCTATGGGAAGAATGGCAAGCACACGTCAAGAAGGCGCGGCCCGAGATTGAGCTTGACCAGATTACCAGCGACCCGGTGCGTTGGGTCAACGCGGCTGAGGGTGACTTTGGCACAGCGGCTCTGAACGCAAAGCTCATCGACAAGCTCGGCAGCCGGTATGAATTTGAAACGCGCGTGGCAGAGCTGGTGGGTGAGGATAGCGCGGGCGACACAGCCTATGTCGCAACCAACCTAGGTCCATGGCTGCAATCTGTCGGAACAGACACATCAGGCAAGCCGATCGGCGTGGTGACAATCGCTGGCGAAATCGTTGATGGCCAGGCTGGGCCTGGAGTTGCGGGCGGAGCTCGTATCGCAGAATTGCTCGACGAGGCGTTAGACGACGACTTGGCCGCATTGGTTGTGCGCGTGGATTCCCCAGGCGGCTCTGTGCTCGCAAGTGAGGAAATCCGTAACGCGATCCTGCGACACAAAGCGAATGACATTCCGATCACCGTTTCCATGGGCAATGTCGCTGCAAGCGGCGGCTATTGGGTGGCAACGCCTGCTGACCGCATTTTTGCCGAACCCGAAACGATCACTGGTTCAATCGGTATCTTCGCGGTTCTTCCCACTTTTGAAGGTCTGGCCACTGAATGGGGTATCGATGTCGATGGTGTGCAAACCACACCGCTCTCGGGGCAACCAGACTTCGTCGGTGGGTTCACACCCGAAGTGGACGCGATCCTGCAAGCCTCGATCGAAAACGGCTATCAGGACTTCCTTACCCGCGTGGGCGATGCTCGCAATCTCAGCCTCGAAGAAGTTGATCGGATTGGTCAGGGCCGCGTCTGGGATGGCGGCACAGCGCGCCAGATCGGGCTGGTCGATCAATATGGCGGGCTTTCAACTGCAATTGCCTGGGCAGCCGAACAGGCTAAGCTTGGCGAAGGTGAGTGGCATGTGAAGTATTTGGGTACGCCGCCAAGCGCTTATGATTCGTTCCTGCGGCAAATGTTCTTCGGCACAGAAACCGAAACCAGCAGTACAGCTCGGGGCGATATCGTTGCACACATTGCCAGCGCGCAGCACCGCCATCTCGGCCAAGTGCAGGCCGATCTTGACCGGTTGCTGAGTGCAAATGGTGCGCAGGCGTATTGTCTGGAATGCCCTGCACCGCAGCGGGCTGTGTCCGACAAGAACGCCGCGCAAAGCTGGCTCGGATTGTTCCTAAAAGGGTTTGCCGACTAGGCCGCGCTACTCGGCGTTCGGCAGTTCCTTTTCGAACACATCTGGCCCGCCGAAAGAGCGCGGTTCCTGTGTCCAATCGCCCTTGGCGAACACGACGGTGTCTGTATCCAGCATGTCATGCACTGCATAGCGATCATAAGTTATGTGAATGAAGTCCGGCTTGCCCCAGATGCGCACCGCATTCCAATAGCGCTCATCGCGAAAGCCAACGAAATGCAGAGCAGGTTTCGGCGGAGGCGGCGCGCTCACCTGGGTTCAAGCGCTTGCTAGCGCACTTTCATCTTGGCCAAAGCTGCCCTCGCGTTGAATATCGAAGTCTCGCACATAATCGCCGAGTTCCTGATGGACGCGGGTCCCTGTCAGCCCAAACTGCTCCAGCGTATAATTATGCGGGTGACGCTTAAGGCTTTTGGATCGCTCTAGAAACGCCTCCATGCCAGATACCGCAGGTTCCATATCAAGGTCCAAGAAGCCATAAACCCGCTCCATCGTGCCGCGCCAATCGCGGTCCATGTCCTCATAACGCACGTCAATCATGCGGTCTGCCGGTATGCTCTCACGTGCGGCGCGCATCCTCTCAATCTGGAGCTTGGTTTTCAGCAGCCATTCCTCGCCAATCGTCGCAGCATCCGCATGATCGGAATAGATAATCGTCTGATTCCAAGCGAGTGAGGCGGCGCTGCCCACCACTTGCTGAGGATCGCGGTGGCTAAAAATCAGCCGCGCATCGGGGAAGGTTTTCAAAAGCGCTGGTAAATCCAGCATGTGCTGCGGCGTTTTGAGGATCCACGGGCGAATGCTGGAGGTTTGCTGAGACCAGCCAACCAGCCGCAAGAGATCCGCCATATAGGCATAGGCGGGCGCGGGGTCCTGCCCTTCACACCAGCGGCCATAACTTGGCACATGCCACTGCGCTTCATGCTTCATGCCCCACATGCTTGCGACCAGCAGGCCAAGCTCCTCCTCCGGCTCAAACGGTCCGGTGGGGTGGATGGATAGCGTGCGCGGATTGGCGAGGCGCGCGACTTTCATGATCCGCGCGGCCAGCACTGGGCGAAAATCGTTCTTTTTGCCTGCCAGCACGTCCTCAAAACCCGGGCGCGGAACCGGGCTGATCGTTTCAAAGCTGCGCATATGCGAGAACCGCTGATCACTCGCCAGCAATCGGTGCAGCCGCGTGGTGCCCGAGCGCATGGGGCCAACAATAATGACCGGGCGCTTGATTGGCCGCGCAAGGATTTCGGGGTGCTTCTTGAACCACATCTGCGCCAGCAGCCGGTCGCGCAGCACATGATGAAACTGTTTCATCGCCGACCACTCACCGGCTGCATTGAGCCGCGCCTCCTCGCGGATAGCGTCTAGCAAGACCTCCAATGGCCGCTCGAACCAACTATCGCCAAAGTCATCAAGGCCAGCCGCGGCAGACGCCTGATCAAGCAGGAACTGCTTCTCCAATCGTGGCACATCCGCAAACCCCAGGCGGCGGCCCGCCCTCATTGTGCGATCAAGCAGACCGATAAACGAAGTTCTTGTGGGTGGCTGCGAAGAGACGCTCTGCACGATTACTCTATTTGGATGGAGTGGAGGATTCACTCGGTTGCCCAGCGGTTTAACGGATCGACTACTGGGATCAAGAGAGCTAGGCGCATTCACGCACATCTGCGTGCAGGTGTGATCCCTGCTTGCGATCCCCTCTGGCAATTATCCACGCGCGCGGGCATAGGCTCTCGGCCATGCATGATATACGCGTAATCAGAGACGATCCCGCAGCTTTCGACGCAGCTTTGGCGCGGCGCGGGCTGGAGCCGGTTAGCCCCAACATTCTCGCGCTCGACGCTAAGCGGCGCGAGGTCACGACCAAGCTGCAAGAGGCGCAAAGCCGCCGTAACGAAGCCTCCAAAGCCATCGGTCAGGCAATGGGTCAGGGTGACACGGACAAGGCCGAGGCGCTGAAGGCGGAAGTTGCTGAACTGAAGCAAACTATGCCTGCTTTGGAGGAAGAGGATCGAAAGCTGGGTGATGAGCTAAGGATGACCCTACTCTCACTGCCAAACGTTCTCGACCCAAGCGTGCCCGATGGTGAAAGCGAAGATGACAATGTCTATTTGCGTGAATGGGGAGAAAAGCCTGAGTTTGATTTTGAGCCGCAAGAACACGCCGATTTCGCACCCGAACTGGGCATGGATTTTGAGACCGGCGCGAAGATATCCGGCGCGCGTTTTACATTCCTGCGCGGTGACATCGCGCGCCTGCACCGCGCACTGGGTCAGTTCATGCTCGACAACAACACTCAGGAACATGGCTTTGTTGAATGCAACCCGCCGCTGCTGATCTCTGAAGAGGCAGGCTATGGGACCGGTCAATTGCCTAAATTTGGCGAAGACTTGTTTCGTACAACCGATAACCGACTGCTCATCTCAACCTCTGAAATGGTGCTGGGGAACTCTTTCCGAGAACAGCTCTTCGTTGAGACTGACTTTCCGATGCGCCTGACCGCGCTAACCCCATGTTTCAGATCAGAAGCCGGCGCGGCAGGCCGTGACACGCGTGGTTTCATCCGCCAGCATCAATTTGAGAAAGTCGAGATGATTGTGGCCGCGCTTCCCGAACAGGCGGAAGCTGAACTGGAGCGCATCACTGCAATTGCCGAGGGATTGTTGCAGAAGCTGGGCCTGCATTACCGCGTAATGGCGCTATGCGCAGGTGATATGGGATCGGCCATGATGAAGACCTATGATCTGGAGGTCTGGCTTCCCGGACAAGGCGCATATCGCGAGATCAGCTCATGCTCGAATGGTGGGACCTATCAACCGCGCCGGATGAATGCCCGCTATCGCCCGGAGGGTGAGAAGAAGAGCGAGTATTTCCATCTTCTCAACGGCTCCGGCCTCGCGGTAGGCCGTACGCTGGTGGCGATCATTGAGAACTACCAACAGGCCGATAGCAGCGTTACCGTTCCCGAGGTTCTCCTCCCCTATATGGGCGGCGTCACAAAGCTGGTGCCAGCCGCATAATGCGCATTCTTCTCACCAATGATGATGGGATCAACGCGCCGGGTCTTGAGGTGCTGGAAGAGATCGCCCGCGAGCTCTCCGATGACATCTGGGTCTGCGCACCGTCAGAGGAACAATCGGGCGCGGGCCACTCCCTGACGCTCAATGAACCAGTGCGCCTGCGCCAGCACGGCGAGCGCCGGTTTTCCGTCAGCGGCACGCCGACGGACTCGGTGATGATGGCGCTGCGCAAAGTTATGCCAGATGCGCCTGATCTCATTCTGTCCGGCGTTAATCGAGGGGCTAATCTGGGCGATGACATCACCTATTCCGGCACCGTTTCCGCCGCTATCGAAGGAGCGCTAGCGGGCATCCGTTCCATTGCACTCAGCCAAGTCTACTCGCGCGAAGGCATGGCCGACGCAGTGCCGTTCGATGCGGCGCGCGAATGGGGCACGCGCGTCATCACTCCGCTTCTGGACATACCGCTCGCTGAGCGCACGCTCATCAATGTCAATTTCCCGCCTATCCCCGCGAATGCAGTGAAGGGTATACGCCCCGTGCGTCAGGGCTTTCATGATTACTCGCGCGGTTCTCTCGTCGAAGGCAAGGACCCGCGCGGCTATGACTATTTCTGGTTTGGCCTTCATGCCATTGAGCACACACTTGACCATGGCACCGACCTGGAGGCGATTGCCGAGGGATATGTCGCCGTCACCCCGCTCCAGCTGGATTTGACGCATCATCAATCGCTTGGCACCCTTGCAGACCGCTTCGCAGGATGACACAAGCCTCCCGATGAGTAAGTCCAAAGGACGTATTGCCCAATCGCGTTTCCAGCCGCTGCGACGCGCGGTTAAGATATCGGCATGGGGGGACCTCAGCATCAGGCTGGGGCTGGCGTTTGGACTAATCTTCCTGGTCGTGATGATCCATTGGTGGGACCGCGAAGGTCTGGTCGATGCAGTTGATGGTCACGTCAGCTTTCTGGACGTTGTCTACTTCACCATGATCTCCGTCACGACGACGGGTTTCGGCGATATCACGCCAGTGTCTGACAGTGCGCGCCTGATCGAGGCAGTGATTGTCACGCCCATTCGTTTCGCCGTGTTCTTCATCTTTGTCGGCACAGCCTATAATTTCATTATCAAGCGCAGTTGGGAGAAGTGGCGCATGGCCCGTATCCAAGAGCAATTATCCGATCATATTGTCGTGCTGGGCTTTGGCATCTCCGGCTCCGAAGCGGTTGATGAGCTGATCGAGCGCGGCACCGATCCGCACCGGATCGTCGTAATCGATCCTAGCGAAGAACGTCTCGCCATCGCAGAGAAGATGGGTTGCAATGTCATGGCCGCCGATGCGACGCGCGATGACACGCTCAAGGCTATCCGCATTACTGAGGCCCAGAATGTGCTGGTTTCGGCGGGGCGCGATGACACATCAATCCTGATTGTGCTGACCGTGCGCGCAATGGCACCGGATATGCCGATTAGCGTAGTTGTCCGCGCGGATGACAACGAATCGCTCGCGCGCCAAGCCGGTGCGAATAATGTGATCAACCCAGTGCGCTTCACCGGCCTCTTGCTCGCGGGCAGCGCCAAAGGCGAGCATATTGCGGATTATCTCGCTGACCTCGCCTCGGTAACGGGCCGGGTCCAGCTGGTCGAGCGCGAGGTTGACCAAGAGGAATGCGGCGGCTCAATCACCAATCTGAAATCTGGCGGGCGCGGCTTGCGGGTTTATCGCGGTGATCAAGTGCTCGGCTTTTGGGAAAAGGCATGTCAGGATTTGCAGCCCGGCGACATTGTGGTCGAAATTGTCCCGACGGAAAACGGCACATCTAACGGCGATGATCATTAGTTTCTGATCACCGAAGTCGCTAAGGCAAAAACGCATGCACCGTTCCCATCGCCAGATAGAACAAGATCCAATAACCCGCGTCGATAAAGAACAGCGCCTTACCCTTTTGGCTGAAGAGGTAATTTGTGCCCAGCGCTGGGATGACAAACCCAACCGCGACACCCAATGCCGTCATCACCTTGGCGACAACTGATAACTCATAATCATAGCTCGCAAAGGTGTGTGCCAGCGTCCAACTCGCAAGCAGTGAGAAGGCGAATGCACCGCCGTAAATCAGGCCCATATTGCCTTCTTTTATCTGCTCTTCGGTGAGGCCGACCGCGCCCATCCATTTCTTGCCCATGATCGGCCCGTACCAGATACCGCCCACGACAAAGCCCATCGCTGCAGCGGCAATGATCCCAATCCAATTTACATCAAACATGTTTCCCTCCCGTCCTTGTTGAGAACCAAGCCACCCACATCCTCCTCCCTACCACCCGGAGCCTACCGGGACACAATCCGGGTGGAAAGGTGGAGGGCGCGGCTACTCGGACCACTGTGACAAGCACTAGCCTATTTGCGCCGCCCGGTGTAGAGGCGCGCCAAATCATGAACACTGCAACCACCCTCCCGGACCAGAAGAAGGTCGCCCCCCAGAAAAAAGTAGGGATGGTCAGCCTCGGCTGCCCCAAGGCGCTGGTCGATTCCGAGCGTATTCTCACGCGTTTGCGCGCCGATGGCTACGCGATGAGCCCTGATTATGCAGGCGCCGACGTCGTGCTGGTCAACACTTGCGGTTTCCTAGACAGCGCGAAGGAAGAGAGCCTTGCCGCGATTGGCGAGGCGATTTCGGAGAATGGCCGCGTCATTGTGACCGGCTGCATGGGCGAAGAGGCAGACGCCATTCGGGCGGCGCACCCAGCTGTTCTAGCGGTCACTGGCGCGCATCAATATGAGCAGGTGGTCGAGGCCGTGCATGAGCATGCCCCGCCGACGCAAGGTCCGTTTGTCGACCTGATTCCGCAGCCGTCCGAGCATGATATCAAGCTGACGCCGCGCCATTACAGCTATCTGAAGATCTCGGAGGGCTGCAATCATTCCTGCGCATTCTGCATTATCCCGGATTTGCGCGGAAAGCTCGCAAGCCGCCGCATTGATGCCGTGCTGCGCGAAGCGGAAAAACTGGTTGCTGCTGGCACGCAAGAACTACTTGTGATTAGCCAGGACACGAGCGCTTACGGCGTTGATACGCGCCATGAGACCCGCCCTTGGAAAGGCCGCGAGCCGCGCGCACACATGACCGACCTAGCGCGCGAGCTGGGCCAGCTGCGTACCGCGCAAGGCAATGCGCCATGGGTGCGCCTGCATTATGTCTATCCCTATCCGCATGTCGACAAGGTCATCCCGTTGATGGCGGAGGGCTTGCTGACGCCCTATCTTGACATCCCGTTTCAACATGCCGCGCCCAGCGTATTGAAGCGCATGAAACGCCCCGCGAATGAGGCCAAAGTTCTGGAGCGGCTGAAAAGCTGGCGCGAAATTTGTCCCGATATTGCCGTACGATCGAGCTTTGTGGTTGGTTTCCCCGGCGAGACTGAGGAAGATTTCCAATATCTCATCGACTGGCTCGAAGAGGCACAGCTCGACCGCGTGGGCGCGTTCCGGTTTGAACCTGTTGAGGGCGCACAGGCAAATAGCCTGCCCGATCCAGTACCCGAAGAGGTCAAGGAAGAGCGCTACGCCCGCCTGATGGAAGTCACGGAGCGTATTTCAGCAGCAAAGCTACAAGCCAAGATTGGCCGAACCTTGCCCGTAATCATCGATGAAGTTGGCGAGCCTGACGAAGACGGCGATATCGGCGCAACAGGGCGTAGCCAAGCAGACGCACCTGAAATCGACGGCGCGGTTTATCTGCGCAATGTGCCCGCTGCTTTGCGCGCAGGTGATATTGTGAATGCCGAAGTCGAAGACGCTGACGCCCATGATCTGTTCGGAGTGATCAGACAGTAATCCGGCGCGCTAGCGCGTGCGGCGCGGCGGCTCTGGTGCAAAGTGCCATTCGGCTCCATCAGGCCGCGCGAGAACCCCGGCGAGTGATGCGTTTTGTCCTTGGTTCAGCCGGTCAACGCATCGCGCGATTTCACTACGGACCGGCTCAATGCCAAACCGCGCGAAAATCAATCTGACGATCTCGATATTTTCAAATCGGGAGCCAGCCGGCGCATAGGTGGTGCCCTGTGCGTTCTGCCGAGTGCGCGCTGCAAAACCCTGCGCAATAGCGCCCTCAATAAACTCTTGCGCCTCGCCGATATGCTGCGCGCTTTGCGCGAGTGCCAAAGGGTCCATCCACTCTGCCTCGGCCAGAGCCTCGCGCATCCGAACCCGGTCAAAACTTGCATCTTCATTGGAGGGATCGCGCACTGGCTGAACGCCGGCAGCCTCGCAGACCGCCTCCAGTTCTGCCTTGCGCCACCCAAGTAAGGGCCGCAGCACAGAACTGTCATCGCTAGGATTTTGCGCCACGGCCCGGACGCCAGATAATCCAGCCAGACCGCTCCCACGGTTCAGCCGCATAAGCAGCGTCTCGGCCTGATCATCGGCATGGTGAGCGGTCGCGACGGCAGAAAGCCCGCGTTCGTCTCGCCACTTTGCCAGCGCCGCATATCGGGCACCGCGTGCGTTGGCCTGAAGATTGCCTGCCTCATCGACCTCTACCGGAAGGATCGTATGAGCAATTCCTAATGCGTCGCAGACCTCGGCAACAAAGCGCGCTTCATCGCCGCTTTCCGCGCGCAGTCCGTGATCGGCAGTCGCCGCTTCGACCCGGTCAGACATGTTAGCCGCGGCTAGCAAGAGCAAAGCCAGACTATCTGGCCCGCCGGATACCGCCACACCCAATTTCGCACCCTCGGAATGCTCCCAAAGCGCAGCTAAATCAGCGTCAAATCGCTGGAACAGCTCCGGGGCAATGCCATCAAGATCTACTCGGCTATCAATTGCAGGTGACCCTTGCGCGATTGCGCTCATATTGGCCTTGCAGACGGCCTGAGGCGAGCGCGGGGTATGTCTCAGCGAATTCTGACAAAGCAATGCAAGCACGCTGTGTGTCCTCTAGCGCGATCATCGCCTCAGAGAGATACAGTAAGCTGTCACCGGCCCTAGCCGCAGTTTTATCGGCCTGATAATTATTGAGGAACCACGGTGCGGCCTCGCGCGGCTTATTGTCATCCATATAAGCGCGGCCCAGCAGATTGCGGCCGTACGTCACGCGCCAATGCGAAGGATAGCGGTCAATGAACATTGCCAGCTGCTGCTGAGCCTCAGGGTAAAAGCCCGCATTCCACAAACGGAAGCCATAGGAATATTCGTCATCTGCAGGATCATCGGATTGCGGCTTGGCAATCGCCTGCACAGCCTCCAGCCGCTCAGCACTTGGACCTGTCGCAGCGGGCGTTGTGGCCGCTTGCGCACCCGTTTGCTGCGTGGTCGTTGGAGCGGGCGTCAGTGAAGTCGCCGGCGCAGTAGAAGGCGCGCTGACAGTTCCTTCGGGCAGCGACCCCGAACTGCTGCCACTTTCGATAGAATCGAGGCGCTCAGTCAGAATGCCAATAGCATTTTCGTTGCGTTCGGTTGTCGCGGTAAGGCGTTGGATCTGAGTCTCAAGCGCGCCAAGGCGCGACAAAATGTCCGTCACCGCAGTCGTCGAAGTGGCATTATTGGTTGCCGTGCTGGCAGGCGCTCCCGTGATTTCCGGCTCAAAGAAGCGTCCATCCGAACCGGGGAATACGCGCCGCTGAAGCGCGCGCACTTCGGCCTCCAACTTGCGGATGCGCAACTCGTCATTGTTGTCTTGCGCGATAACCGGCGCGGGTACGGCCAAAACCGAGGCTGCAAGAGCGGCGAAAATAATCGGGCGGGCTTTCATCGATGAAGGCTCCTCAAACTGTGTGATCTTTTGTGCGAATGCCGTAGCGCCTCTGGCCTGTCGAGAGGATGAAGGGCGTTATCCCAACTCAGCTCTCGTCGACGACCGGCGTGCCGCTTGAAACGGCGGCAGTGTCGGCGCGCGTGCGCAGGGCTTCTGCGGTCACCGCCACATCCTTGATGACTTCATCATCCTCAGAAAGTTTCGGCACGCTTACCCCGCCAATAGTAATGGCCAGCGCATGCGGACGCCCGGTCCATATCTGCGGACCCTCAGCATCTGCAGGGATGGTAAAGCTATCGCCTGCAGCCATTTGGGCCTCGAACAAGCGAGCACCACTAGCATCGTAGAATTTGACCCAAGTGCCATCTTCTTCGCTGGTGAAGATGACCTCATCAGAAGTCGCAATCGCCGTTTGCGCGGTCTGGGCTGTATCGCTCTGCGGATCGGCCTCACCCTCGGCGATCTGTGCATTGTTATCCTGCAGAGGCGCAGGCCCCAGACCAGGTGCGAAATAGGTCGTGTAAAAAGTGTAGCCGCCCACCAGCAGCAAGACCGCCGCCAGACCAGAAACAAGAGCAAGTCCACGAGAAGGGACTTTAGCCGGATCACCAGGCTCAAATGAGGCTGCGCGTGTGCCCTCCTGCATCTCATTCGCCGAGGCCAGCTCTTCGCGCACGAGAGTGACAATCTCGGCCTCATCATCGCCCACAATGCGCGCATAAGTGCGTGCAAAACCAATCGCATAAGTACGCGAGGGCAAATCGGCAAAATTGCCTTCTTCAATTGTGACAAGGTGGCGCTGCGGGATGCGGGTTTCCGCCGCAATTTGATCAAGTTCCATGCCCTTGGCCAAGCGCTTTTCACGCAAGCGCTCGCCAACCCCGCCTAGCGGCAGATTGCCATTTGTCTCGTTTGAGTCTTCGCTCATGGCGCTCCCGATACCCAGAACTGCTTTTTTTGATCCCCGTGAACCGAAGAAATGACGAAAACGTACAACTGTCAAGCGCGGAAACCAATTTTACATCTGAGCAGGCGGCCAATCTTGATAGGACGAGGCTGAGGCGCGACCAGCTTCAAAAGCTCGATCAAATAAGGATTGGGCGACGATCGGGCGACGATCGGGCGACGATCAATCGATCTCAATGCCCCTCGCGATTGCCCATTCCTGGAGCTTGGGCCGCAAATCATGATCTGGGCGCTCCAACCATGCATGCATCACCGCGCTGAGCTCATCGAGATCGACCCTGCTCACGAGCTCCTTGATCGGGCCAACTGCGGCAGGGGTGATCGATAAGCGGCGATAGCCAATCCCGAGCAAAGCCAGCGCTTCTAATTGGCGGCCGCCCATTTCGCCGCACACGCCGATGTCCACGCCGCCCTCAGCTGCTGCTTTGACGATCCGCCGCATAAACCGCATAATCGCTGGGCTGAGCCAGTCATAGCGTTCTGCAAGCTTGGGGTTTGCGCGGTCAGCAGCGAACAAGAACTGCGTCAGATCATTGGTCCCAACTGAGAGAAACGACAGCCGTGTCGCCATCTGGTCAAGCACTTCGACCAACGCGGGGACCTCAAGCATCGCGCCATATTCAATCGTCTCCGGCAGATGTTTGCGCTGCTTTTTCATGAATGCCAGCTGCTGCTCGAACACGGCCTTGGCAGCGTCAAACTCCCACGGTTCGCTGACCATGGGGAACATCACTTTCAACTGACGCCCTGCCGCCGCCTCCAGCAAAGCCCGCGCCTGCGCTTTCAGCAAGCCTTCACGCTCCAGAGCAAGGCGCAAGGCGCGCCAACCCATTGCGGGATTTTCCTCCTGTTTGAGAGCCTCAGAGTTAAGGTAAGGCACGCCCTTATCGCCGCCAATATCAACCGTGCGGAAGATAACAGGCTTACCGCCAGCCGCATCAAGAACGTCCTTGTAGAGCTTGGTCTGACGCTCCCGCTGAGGAAGAGTGGCGGAGACGAGGAATTGAAACTCTGTGCGGAATAACCCAATCCCATCTGCACCGGTCAGTTGTAATGCGCTCACATCATCGCGCAGGCCGGCGTTCATCAAGACTTCTATGCGTGTTCCACAGGCGGTCACTGGCTCTACGTCACGCATTTCCGCGTAAGTCGCCGCACGTTCGCGGTTCTTGGCAAAGCGTGCATCAAAGGCTTCGCTCATAGGCGGACTAGGGCGCAGCGTGACAACGCCCTTTTGAGTGTCGAGCAAGACCTCATCGCCCTCTTGCACTTGGCGCATCGCGCCTTGCGCACGGCCCAGCACCGGAATGCCCATCGCGCGGGCCACAATCACCACATGCGCAGTGAGCGAGCCCTCTTCAAGCACAACACCCTTGAGACGTCTCCTGTCATATTCGAGCAGCTCGGCGGGCCCAAGATTGCGCGCGATAAGGATCGCATCCTGACGCAGGCCTTGCGATGCCGCAGTGCCTAATTGCCCAGCGACGATCCGAAGCAAACGATTGGAAAGATCCTCCAGATCATGCATCCGGTCAGCCAGCAACGGGTCATCAATCTCGCGCATCCGCATCCGGGTGTGCTGCTGTACGCGCTCAATTGCCGCCTCAGCGGTCAGGCCTGAATCAATCGCTTCATTGATCCGCCGCGACCACCCCTCATCATACGCGAACATCTTATAGGTCTCGAGCACCTCATCATGCTCGCCCCCTTTGCCAAACTCGACTTGCGTCGCCATCGCATCGATCTGGTCGCGCATCTTGTCAAACGCACGGTAAACCCGCTGGCGCTCTGCCTCGATATCATCGGCCATTACTTGCGTAATCTCGACCCGCGGCTGGTGAAACACCGCTTTGCCCGCGCCCAGCCCTTTGACCAGTCGCAAGCCCTCAATCAAGACCGGTCCGCTTTCAATCTCGCCAAGACCGCGCGCATCCTCGCCATCAACCAGTTCATGGTGCGCGATCAATTCCGACAAGACCATGGCGGTGGTTTGTAGCGCCTCGATCTCGACGTCCTCATAGCGGCGCGGGTCAACATGTTGCACGCAAAGCACACCAACGGCCCGCTCTCGGTAGACAATCGGCACCCCGGCAAATGAGTGAAACTTCTCCTCGCCTGTCTCAGGACGATAAAGGAAATCAGGATGCGCCTTGGCTTCGGCCAGATTGAGCATCTCGATATTCTTGGCAATTGTCCCTGTCAGCCCCTCGCCAATACCCATGCGGGTGACGTGCACAGCGTTAGGGTTCAGGCCTTGGGTCGCATAAAGCTCCAGCGCGCCATCGCGCAGCAAATAAATTGAGCAAACCTCGCTATCGAGACTTTCGCCGATAATTTGGACAACCTGGTCAAGCTTGCGCTGGGCATGGGTGCGTGACGCCATCACCTCGTGAAGACGAGTAAGGATTTGTCGGGCACTTGATGCAGCAGTCATGGACAGCGCCTATAGCAGAGCGAGCGCGATCGGGAAGCATCACGCCTAGGCAGTCTTCAAAATGATCGAATGTCCGGACAGCCTGCGCCTAAATCTCGGACAATTCTTCTTTAATCTTGAGTTTGCGGCGTTTGATCTGCCTAACAAGCTCATCATTGGGATGCGGGCGTCGCATTTCGTCTCGCAATTGTGCTTCCAACCCAGCGTGCTTTTCCTGAAGCGCGGTGACGTGTGTTGATTGCATCAGTTTCTCTCCAGAGATTGCGTGCAGCCCCTCTATGCACTGTAACACCTGTTGAACGACTCGCGACATAGTCGGAGTCGTCAACACGCGCATTAAGGCACAATATTTGGGTTTTGCGAAGGGCTAATTCTTAAGGTAGAGCGCCTAAGTGTCTTAGCCCGGAATATTGTGCCAAAAACTAACAGGATCGCTCGTGCTGACAGAGGAAGAACTTCAAAAACGCCTCGAGATCCTTCGTGTCGAACACCGGGATCTTGATGCAGCGATCAACGCCCTGACCGAGGCGGGCTCGACTGATCAGTTGCAAGTTGCCCGGCTGAAGAAGCGCAAATTGCGCATTCGTGATCAAATGGCCGTGATCGAAGACAATTTGCTGCCCGACATTATCGCCTAAACTTACTTTCGCACTACCTCACGTCGCATTGCGGGACATATTCGTTACCGCGTTAGATTTCTACGCAGTTTACATTTAAGGCCCGAGTTATGGGAAGCGACAAAGCCATAAAGCAACCGATCGTGGAAGAGCTGTACGCGCAGGCACTAGTGCTCGCTGATGAAGCGCGCACTCTTTTTGATATGCGCGGCAAAGAGACCGCGGATAATGACAATGTTGCTATGCGCATGGCCCTCTCAGTTGAGGGGCTGCGCACCACCACGCGAGTCATGAATATTCTCGCCTGGCTCCTGAATCAGCGCGCTTATCTGCAAGGTGAGCTGTCTTCCAAGCAGATCATGAAGCATGGCGCGTTGGCTGATGAACGACCGTCTGACCCTAAGAATCTCGCCTCGCTGCTGCCCGATGCGCAATATCTCATCCGCGAGAGCGAGAAAATGTACCACCGGATCGCCCGGCTCGACACGAGCTGGCGCGATCAGGCGAATGATGATGCTGATGGCACTCAAAGCTCGGTCCACTCAATGCAGTCGATGATCACACAGGCTTTTGGCGAAGGATCGGACGGACTGAAGGCCAGCAAAACCGGCTGACCTACATGCCAACCAAAGGTTCACACGGCCGTTAGCGCCTTGCGCCAGCCGCCTAGCCGAAAAGCGCGATCATCCTCGCTCATATCAGGCGCAAATTTACGGGTGGAGCCGCGCATTGTGGCCGCGCCAGTTTCCAGATCAGGATAAAGGCCCGCGCCCACCGCCGCCCCAAGCGCCGCGCCGAGAGCAGTCGTTTCGACGAAATCAGGCCGCTCAACCGCGAGATCAAGCACATTGGCGAGATCCTGCGCCATCCAGTCATTCGCGCTCATCCCGCCATCAATTTTCAAGCTCGACCAACTCGCGCCATCCGCAGCGAAGGCGCGCTCCAGATCATAGGTCTGATGCGCCATCGCCTCAAGCGCAGCGCGCGCGATCTCCGCCTTGCCGCTCGCGAAGGACAATCCGGTGATGACCCCGCGTGCATTGGGTAGCCAATGCGGCGCGCCAAGACCGGACAGCGCCGGGACGATAAAAACGCCGCCGTTATCAGTGATAGAGCGCGCCAGTGCCTCGGTTTCAGCCGCGCTGCCGATCAGGCCCAGACTATCGCGGATCCATTGCACGAGACTGCCTGCGACAAAGACGGAGCCTTCCAGCGCGTACGTCCGCTCTCCGCCCTCCTGCATCAGCACGGTGCCGAGTAGTCGGTTATCGGAGTGCGGGATTTCCCGGCCCTTATTGGTCAACACGAAAGCCCCGGTTCCGAAAGTCGCTTTGGTTTCACCCGGCGCAAGACAGCCTTGGCCGATGGTCGCCGCTTGCTGATCGCCAATCATGGAGCAGATCGGAATGGCCTGGCCTAGCCACTCCTCGTTGCACATAGCAAGCTGACCATGCGTGTCGACGACTTCTGGCAGCGCATCCATCGGCACGCCCAGCACGCTGCAAAGCTCCTCATCAAACTGCGCTCCACCGAGCGCCAAAAGTAGCGTGCGCGAGGCATTGCTGGCATCGGTAATATGCCGTCCACCCGAGAGTTTAAACGCGAGCCAGCTTTCGACTGTTCCCAAGGCCAGCCGGTGAGCGGCCTGCGCTGCTCGCACGGAAGCCTCATTGTCGATCAGCCAGCGCATTTTCGTGCCGGAGAAATAGGGGTCTAGCAGCAGGCCAGTTCTCTTCTGAAAGAGCGGCTCGTGCCCGGCCTCTTTAAGCCCAGCACAAAACTCCGCCGTACGCCGATCCTGCCACACAATCGCGCGCGCCAAGGGTTCGCCCGTGGTTTTGTCCCATGCGACAACAGTCTCACGCTGATTGGTGATACCGATCGCGGCAATTCTGTCCGCGCCGCCATTATCCTCGACCGCTTGGCGCGCACAGGCAAGCGTCTTGGTCCAGATTTCCGCTGGATCATGCTCAACCCAGCCTGCTTGCGGATAATGCTGCGTCAACTCTTCCTGCGCGACATGCTCCATCGTGCCGTCGGCAGCGAAGATCATCGCACGGGTTGATGTCGTACCCTCATCCAGAACCAGAATTTTATCAGGCATATGTTTGCTTTCTCCCACGGCGATATTCCTAAACCGTCGCGCAGCGACCGCAAGAGCGTGCGTGGTTTCCAGTTTTTGTGCCATCGCCGTCCAGCAACAACTCTCGCGTGACACAGCGCAATCCTCGCTTCATAATCATCCGATGGCAAAGATACCGCCCAAACCATGGCCGACCGGACAGGCCGAAGAAATCGAACCACTTGTGCGCCGCGTGCTCGCGCCTAACCCCTCGCCTTATACGTACACTGGGACGCAGACTTACATTGTCGGCATGGGAGATGGCTGCGCGGTGATCGACCCCGGCCCGGACGAGAGGGAGCATCTGCTCGCTCTCGATGCGGCGATTGGCGAAGAGCACGTCTGCGCAATCATGTGTACGCATACCCACCGCGACCACTCACCTGCCTCACGCGGGCTGGCGCAGCGCACCGGAGCACCGATTGTGGGGTGCGCACCAATTGCCATGGATGTCACCGATGGCCCTCGCGCTGATGAGGGCTTTGACCCGCACTATGAACCTGACCGCGTGCTGGAAGATGGTGAGGCGATGACAGGTCCGGGCTGGACTCTGCGCGCCGTGGCGACACCGGGCCACGTCTCCAACCATCTCTGCTTTGCTTTGGAAGAAAGCGGCGCGCTGTTCACCGGAGATCATGTGATGGGCTGGTCAACCAGCGTAATCGTGCCGCCTGATGGCGACATGGCGGATTACATGCGCAGCCTCGACAAGATCTATGAGCGCGAAGACCGGATTTATTACCCCGCGCATGGCCCAGCGATTGAAAAACCACGCCAGCTGGTCCGCTCCATGATTGGCCATCGCCGCCAGCGCGAGAACCAGATACTGCGCCTTCTGGGAGAGGAGGCACAATCGGTCGAAGCGCTCGTCCCGCAAATGTATAAAGGCCTCGACCCGCGCCTGAACAAGGCGGCGGCTTTGTCTGTCACCGCCCACATCATCGATTTGGAACGGCGCGGAATGGTCTCTGGAGAGAACGATATCTGGCAGGCAGCTTAGCTAAGCCTCCTGCCCCGCGAACTCCCCGGCCACAAAGCTATCGGCCAGCGCAAACTTGCGGATTTTGCCCGATCCGGTCAGCGGAAACTCCTTCATCCACACCCAATGTTGAGGCGTCTTTTGCGGCGACAGATGCGAGCGGATATGCGCTCTTAGCTCCTCCACTGATGGCGCACTCGCACCTTCAGTCAGCCGCATAAAGCACCCGACGACCTCGCCCCATTTCTCATCCGGAATGCCAGCTACCGCGACCTCCGCAATCGCAGGATGCAGTAGCATCGCATTCTCGATCTCAGCAGGAAACAGGTTTTCGCCCCCGCGAATAATCATCTCTTTGACCCGGCCCGTGATCTTCACAAATCCGCGCGCATCCATTGTGCCGAGATCACCGGTATGCAGCCAGCCTTCGCTATCGATCGCGGCAGCGGTCGCCTCTGGATTATCATTGTAGCCCGCCATCACCGCATAGCCGCGCGCACAAATCTCACCCTGCTCGTCGACCGGGCAAACTGCATTGGTTTGCGGATCCAGAATGGCAAGATCGAGATGTGGCACAGCTTGGCCAATCGTAGTCGTGCGATCCTCAAATCCATCATCAGCCCGGCAAAATGTGACAACCGGTGAGGCCTCGGTCTGGCCGTAAATCACCTGGATTGGCACACCGAACACCTCCTCAGTCTCTCGGGCAAGCTCAGGCGCAACCATTGCGGCGCCTGACATCATGCCTTTGATAGAGCTGACATCGCGTCTGCTGCGCCGTGCCTCTTCCACCATCATCACCAACATTGTCGGAACGCCGCCAGTAAAATCGGGCCGCTCACGCTCGATCACTTCCAGCATCATTGCGGGATCGAAATGCGGCATTGGCAAGAAAACCATGCCCATCGCTAGGCATCCGAACATGTGGCTGGAAGAGCCTGCATGAAAAAGGGGTAGTGGTATCAGACACCGAGCGCCGGGATGGCATCCCCAACGCCGCATCATATCGAGATTGTTTTGCAGAATTCCCGCTTGGCGCAGCAATACGCCTTTGGGAAAGCCGGTGGTTCCGGAGGTATATTGGATCTGCATAATGCCGTCCGCCGCAAGCGGTGCCAACGTACCTAGCTCATGCCCCGCCAGCATCGCATCGCTATCGGTAAAGTCCTGCTTCACCTTGACCTTCGGTAAATCCGCACAGGCTTCCTCAGCGACTGGCGCAAGCAGCGTACCGCGCGCATCAGGTGAGTGGTAGACCGCCTCCGCCCCCGATTGCTCCAGCACAAATTTCAGCTCGGGCGCGATGAACGCAGGGTTCACCGTCACCACAGTCAACCCGGCCAAAGCCGCCGCAAACTGCGTCATCACCCATTCCGGGGAATTGGTCGCGTAAATCGCAATACGAGCACCCGGTGCATGGCGCGATGCAAGAGCGCGGCCCAGCTTTTCGCAATCCGCCTTGAGCTCTGTATAGCTCCATTCACGGCCCATCTGCCCATTTGGCAAAAGCTCTCGCAGAGCCAATTGGTCGCCGCGCTCCGCCGCTTGTTTTCCGAGCAGGCCGTCAATCGTCATAGTTTCAAACGGAGTATCCGCCTGAGCGGGAAAGTATGACTCACTCAGCGAAACTTCGTACATGCAAATCTCCTAAGGATGACAAGGTAGGCAACCGCGGCCTACGCGATAGTACATGTGCGACACCAGCCGCCCAGAATAAGTGCATACACTCTCGAAAAAATCGTAGGCCGCGTTATATATCTGACAAGACCATATATACGGGGTGTCTCAAATGACCGCTGAAACGAAACTGCCGACCGGCACTGACCTGCTTGAAGAGATTGGCCGCCTGCGCAAAGAGCGTAATGCGGTGATCCTAGCTCACTATTATCAGACGCCCGACATTCAGGATCTGGCGGATTATGTGGGCGATTCGCTTCAGCTGAGCCAGATGGCGGCAGAAACCGATGCGGATGTCATCGCCTTCTGCGGTGTGAAATTTATGGCGGACACGGCAAAAATCCTTTCGCCGGAGAAAATCGTTGTCCTGCCCGATATGGACGCGGGTTGCTCGCTAGAAGACAGCTGCCCGCCGGAGAAATTCGCCCGTTTCCGCGAGCAGCATCCCGATCACATCGCGCTGACTTACATCAATTGCTCAACCGAGGTGAAGGCGCTGTCTGACGTCATCGTCACCAGCTCCAGCGCGGAAACGATCCTGCAGCAGATCCCGAAAGATCAGAAGATCATTTTCGGGCCCGATCGTCACTTGGGCGGATATCTCGCCCGAAAATTCAACCGCGAAATGCTTCTATGGCCGGGCGTTTGCATTGTGCATGAGGCGTTTAGCGAAACCGAGCTGCTGAAACTCAAGGAAGAGCACCCTGATGCGCCGATTGCCGCGCACCCGGAATGCCCGCCAACGATTGTTGATCATGCTGATTATGTCGGCTCGACCAGCGGCATCCTGAAGTTCGCGCAGGAGTTTGAGGGCGACACGCTGATCGTCGCGACTGAGCCGCACATCATTCACCAGATGGAAAAGGCGCTGCCGAACAAGAACTTCATCGGTGCGCCCGGCGCAGACGGAAACTGCTCCTGCAACATCTGTCCTTATATGGCGCTCAACACCATGGAGAAACTCTATGTGTGCCTGCGCGATCTGCAACCGCGTATTGAGATTGAAGAAGAGCTACGCCTGAAAGCCAAGAAAAGCCTCGACCGCATGCTCGGCATGGCGGCTGGCACTGTTGGCATGGGCGATTTGGGGAAGGTGGCGTTTACGAGGGATTGAAGGCCTAACCCCCGATAGGGAAGCGAAATATACAGTCCTATTTCGGCAATCTATCCATGGATCATGAAGTACATTTCAGAGATCGTCCGAGCATACCTGAGAGCCGGACGGCCATGGGCAGGTTTGGTGATATTCATTCTCTGGTGCCTTACGGCTATCAGCATCACAATTGGTGTTGTGGTAATCTACACATCACCCATTTTCGTTGGATTCGAGCGCCTCTGACTCGCACGAGCCACAACAAGCGCGCTGCCCAGCAGCACCATCCCAAGCAAGTCCAGCGGCGTGAGAACTTCGTCAAACACGCTATAGCCAATCACTGCTGCGACCGCGGGCTGTGTCAGCAGCGCGAGGCCAATAATTAGCGGCGGGAAATGCCCCAGCGCGAACACTAGCAGGCCCTGCCCGATCAGCTGGCTAGTGATGAATAGCACCAGCACCGGCGTCCAATCGGTGGGCCAGATCGGCTCTCCCAATGCGAGCGCTATTGCGAGCAGCACGGGACATGCGAAAATGCTGACCCAGACCAGCAGGCTCCACGAACCGAACTGGGCGCGCTCCCCCTTCAGAGTCAGCAGGTAAATTGCGTAAAGCAGACCGGCGGCGAGGCAAAACAGATCGCCCACAAAGGTCTGCGTCGAGATATCCAGACTGCGCCCCAGCAAAATGCCCGCCCCGGTCAGCGCGCAGATAATCGCCAACCATTCAAACCCGCGCGGCATGGTTCGCGCGATCAAAAACCCCCAGAACAGCAGGATGATCGACCCCGCATTGCCGAATAGCGTCGCATTACCCAGCCGGGTGAGGCCAATGCCGATATGCCAGCTCGCAAGATCCAGCGCGAAAGCGGTGGAACCCAAAGCCACCAGCAGCAGGGTCTTGCGCGGCATTCCGCCCAATTTCTGGCCGCTCACCCGCGCGATCAGCACCAGAAATGGCAGCGCCAGAAACAGCCGCCAGAAGCCCGCTGACACCGGGCCAGTATCGGCGAGCCGCACCAACCAAGGCCCCAGCGCGAGCGCCACATTGCCCGTCAGCAGAGCAAGCAAGAGCAGCCATTGCGGCGCGCCGACCTTCCCGACATTCATTTCCCCGGTTGCACCTGTCATCGCCCTGCACTAGCCGTTTGAGTAGCAAAACCGAACGCAAATAATTCTGGGAGAGCACCTGCTCATGCATGACACCTTGTTCCAACCGCTGAAAATGGGCGCGCTCACCGCCAAGAACCGCATTTTCATGGCGCCGCTGACGCGTGGCCGTGCGGCAGACCCGATGTTCACACCCAACGCAATGATGGGCACATATTATCGTCAACGCGCCGGTGCGGGCATGATCCTAACCGAGGCGACGGGCATCAGTGTAGAGGGTCTCGGCTGGCCATCTGCACCCGGCATTTGGAGCGATGAACAGACCGAGGCATGGAAGCCAATTGTCGAAGGCGTGCACGAGGAAGGCGGCCTAATTGCCATGCAGCTGTGGCATATGGGGCGCATCGTTCACCCCTATTTCCTCGATGGCAAAGCTCCGCTTTCTGCCAGCGCGACTACGGCGCCTGGCGAGGCCCACACACCTATCGGTAAGCAAGCCTACGTTGAAGCGCGCGCCGCGACACTCGACGATATCAAACACACGATTGATGATTATCACCGCGCGGCGGAGAACGCGAAGAAGGCTGGATTTGACGCGGTGCAGCTGCACGGCGCCAATGGCTATTTCATTGACCAATTCCTGCGCGACAAAACCAATCTGCGCGACGATGAATATGGTGGCTCGCCGGAAAATCGCACTCGGTTGATGCGCGAAGTGCTCGAGGCGTTGATTGATGTCTGGGGCGCGGACCGCGTTGGCATCCGCCTATCGCCCAATGGCGATTCTCAAGGGACCGACGACAGTAACCCGCAAGCCACCTTTGGCGCGGCAGCGAAAGTGTGTAACGATTTGGGTCTGGCCTTTGTTGAACTACGCCAACCGGGCCCGGACGGCACCTTCGGGCAGACTGACGTTCCCCAGCAAGATCCGCTGTTCCGCGAGCATTACACAGGCCCGCTAATCCTCAACTCCGATTACAGCGCGCAGGAAGCGGAAGATGATGTGTCGAGCGGACGCTGCGACGCGGTCAGCTTTGGCCGGCCCTATATCTCCAACCCTGATCTGGAAAAGCGGATTGCAGTGGGGGCCGATTTCAACCCCAATGTGAACGTCCCCAAAAGCTGGTACTTCCCAATTGCAGAAGGCTACATCGACTACCCTACGCTGAAAGAAGAGCAGCAGCAGGCAGCAGCAGGCTAGCCGGCGTCGTCTGCCTCTGGCGGGGCTGGCGGTAGAAGGTCCACTGGCGGCGGCGGTGCTGCCTCGCTCGCTGGTTCAGCGCTAGGTGGAGGAACGGCAGGTTCTGGCGGACTTGCCACAGCTGCCTCAGACGCAGTGTCGTCTTGAGCCTCGCTAGGCGCGTCTGAGCGTGATGATGTCGCGCCTGACACTGAGGCATCGCTCGCCGCTGCGCCGCCAGTGGGCGATTGCGAACGCAAATTATCGAGCGCGATCATATCGTCGCTGATCGTGCCCCCCAATACTTCGCCCTCTGCCATGCGCCCATCATCTACAGATGCTTCAGGGGCCGCCGGCTCTTCGCTACATGCGGACAGCCCGCCTAGCCCCAGCAAAAGGGTCGCCGCCGAAATAGTGACGCGCATAGTCATGGCAGTGTGTTTCCTTCTACGGCCCGCCCAACTGCAGAAAGGGCGCTCAAAAAATCGTCAAAGCGCGCAAGCAGCGCAGTGTCAAAAGCCTCTGGGGTAACGTCCATACCCATATCCGCTAAGCTGGTGACGCCAAATTCGTCAATCCCGCAGGGGACGATACCGCTGAAATGGGAGAGGTCAGGCGCAAGGTTCACTGAAAAGCCATGCGTGGTGACCCAGCGGCGGACCCGCACGCCAATCGCGCCGATCTTGGCCTCCGTGCCGTCCGGGTCACTCGTCCAGATACCAATGCGGCCCTCAGCGCGCCATGCCTCAACGCCGAGGTCACCCAGTGTCGCAATTACCCAGCCCTCTAACGAGCTCACAAAGCGGCGTACATCGCGCCCACGTTTGGCCAAATCGAGCATGACATAGCCAACCCGCTGGCCCGGCCCATGGTAGGTATAGCGTCCGCCCCGGCCCGCCTCGACAACTTCAAAGCGCGGATCAAGCAGCTCTGCTGCCGCGGCGCTCGTCCCAGCGGTGTAAACCGGCGGATGCTCGAGCAACCATAATTGTTCAGCTGCCTCGCCCGCCGCAATCGCGCGGCCGCGGGCATCCATCACTTCTAGCGCACGCGCATAAGGCACTCGGTCCTTCTCAGGCGTGATTTCAACAGAATGTGTGCGGCTAGCGTCCATTGGCAATTGCGTGGCGCGAAGAGAAGCGGTTATCAAGAGGGAAAGGAGAAAACACTTGGCAAAGCTGGATATGACGCAGGCGTGGGACAGTGCGGTGCGCAAGCTAAATGCCAATCGCGAATTGGTATTCATCCTTGGCGGGGTGTTTTTCTTCCTTCCGCAATTGGCCTTCAGTTTGTTAACCCCCGCCGCGCTTAGCCCGGAGCTCGCAGCGTCTGGCTCCGTTTCTCCAGAACAGCTGATCGAGGCATTGAACTCATATTTTGCCGAGTATTGGTGGGCGGTGGTGATATCGTCGCTCGTGCAAATCGTGGGCACGATCGCGGTGCTTAATGTTCTGGGCGCAGCGGACCGGCCAACGGTCAGCACTGCTGTTGAACGCGGGGCGCGATCACTGCCGATCATGCTGCTCACACAGATCATGGTGACCATTGCCGCCTTGCTGCCGCTAGCGATCGCCTACGGCCTCATCGCCAGTGGTTCTCTAGCGGTGCTTGGCGGCATTTTGGTCCTGCCCGCCGCTGTTGTAGGCGTGTACTTGTACATCAAATTCTCGCTTACCTCGCCGATTATCGCGCTTCAGGATGTGCGCAATCCTGTCGATGCGCTCAAACAATCATGGCATGCGACCAAACAAAACAGCTTCCGGCTATTCGCATTCTATGCGCTGTTGATCATTGGGTTTGGAGTGATCTTTGCCGTCACGTCACTGGTTATCGGAGTGATCTTTGCGCTTGGAGGCGAAACGCTTGAGCTGATCGGCACTGCCATTTTCGGCAGCCTCATGAGCGCAGTCTTCGCCATCTTTTCTTACGGCGTGCTTGCAGCTGTATATCGTCAGCTATCAGGCAGTCATGATGGGCCATCCGTGCCCAAAGCAGGTTAGCGGCTCAGTCGCCGGCTCTTTTCCAACCCCAGAACAGCTTGCACGGCAAAATGTTAAGCCATTCAAAGCCGCTATCGATATGGCGGAAATGACGCGCCATAAAATCGCGGGCTCGCGCGGAGAACTGATAGACTAGAAATCCGCCGCCCGGCCGCAATATACTGTGCGTATTGGCGGCAATCTTTGGCCCAAGGCCATCAGGCAGGGTCGAAAAGGGCAACCCTGAGAGCACATAATCTGCATGCTCGAAGCCATTGGCTTTCACAATCGCCTCTACCTCTTCAGCCGAGCCAAGCACAGGCACAAACCGGCTATCTGCAAAGGTGCGCCTCAGATAATCAATAAACAGCGGATTGGTATCGATCACAATCAACGTGCCATCGCGCGGCAGCCGATCGAGGACAGGCTGGCAGAACGTGCCAACGCCCGGACCATACTCAACAAAAAGCTGGCATTGTTCCCAATCCACAGGTGCCAGCATCTTTTCGACAGTGAAGCGTGATGACGGGATAATTGAACCAACCATGCGGGGATGCTCAAGAAAGCCCCGGAAGAATACGCCCCATTGGCCCAAAAGGCGGGAGAACTTCTGCTTCAGGCGAGGCCTATTTATTGTGGCAGCATTCTGATTTTTTGGCATGCGCCACAGTCCCATTTAATCAAAGATCACATCATCGCCCTGACAGCCCGCTTTGCGCATTGCAACCCGCTCTGCCTCCGACTAGCGCTACTTTACGATGGCCGACCTTAACAACCCGTCAAATCTTGCATCGCGTGCCTCAACCGGCGGCATTCCGCGCGGGCGGATGGCGCTGCTGTTTATGGTCATGCTGGTCACCGCCGCCGGTAACACCGCTATGCAGTCGGTGATGCCGTCAATCGGCACCGCGCTCAAAATCAACGATGTGTGGATCAGCCTAGCCTATAGCTGGTCAGCGCTACTGTGGGTCGTGTGCGCGCCCGTTTGGGCTCGCCGTTCAGACCAGCGCGGGCGCAAGGCGATGATGGCGCTGGGGATGATCGGTTTCATCGTATCCATGGCGCTATGTGGGTTTGCCTTATGGCTCGGCCTGTCGGGTGCGCTAACCGCATTATGGGCCTTGCTCGCCTTTGCCGCCGCGCGAAGCCTTTATGGCGGGTTTGGCAGCGCTGCTCCGCCTGCGGTGCAAGCCTATGTCGCGGCCCGCACTCAGCGCTCTGAACGCACAAAAGCTCTCTCGCTTGTTGCCTCCAGTTTTGGGCTTGGCACCGTGATTGGTCCTGCGCTCGCGCCGCTCATGGTTCTGCCCTTTCTGGGATTGACCGGCCCTTTCATTAGTTTTGCTTTGATTGGGCTGGTCGCGCTAGTTCTGTTGCGCTTCAGATTGCCGAATGACGAGCCGCAATTCCCCGCGCGCGGGGACGCCTTTGACGCGCCTTATTCCAGCGGTTCGACTGCGCGGCATCAGGACGCAGATGATAGCGATGAGGAAACAGCCGAACTACAACAAAAGCTGCGCTGGTTTGAGCCGCGCCTTAGGCCCTGGGTCATCGCCGCCCTCTTGAGCGGCCATGCTCAAGCGATGGTGCTCGGTATCTCGGGCTTCCTTGTGCTCGACCGACTAGGCCTCAGAGAAAGCCCAGCCGAGGCAACTGGCCCGATTGGCATTGTCCTTATGCTGGGCGCGCTTGCGACTCTGCTTGCGCAATGGGGCCTGATCCCGCGCCTCGATCTGGGGCCGCGCGCCGCGACATTGTCTGGCACCGCGATTGCTGCGCTGGGCGTATTGGTGCTTGGCGGAGCGCAGGAGCTGCACACGATCGCGCTGGCTTATGCAATCGCATCGCTCGGGTTTGGCCTCGCCCGTCCCGGCACAACAGCCGGCACGTCGCTCGCGGTGTCACGGGCCGAGCAGGGGCAAGCATCTGGCGTGGTTGCTTCAGTTGCGGGTGCGAGCTTCATCTATGCACCCGCGCTAGGTGTGTGGCTCTATGGCTATTCGGATTGGCTTGGTTTCGGGCTCATATTTCTGCTGTGCGTTGCCGTGCTCGTGGTGGGCTGGTCAACAATGCAGGATGACAAGACGCTGACGCGGGATAGAAGCTAGCTTCCTGATTTGAGACCACGCCGCCCGCTCCCTCCACCCTTCCGCCCGGAGCCTACCGGGAATTATCCGGGTGGAAGGGTGGAGGGAGCGGGCGGCTAGCTATTCGATTAAAGTATCTCTTGCACCACCTCTTGCGGGCGGCACAGACGCACGCCCTTTTCGGTTTCCACGAGTGGACGGTTGATCAGGATCGGCTCCTGCGCCATCGCATCAAGCACCGTATCCGCGTCTGCATCAGGCAGGCCGCGCTCCGCCGCATCGGTGCCGCGCAGGCGCAGCCCTTCATTCGGGCTCATCCCAGCATCTTTATAAAGCTGCGCGAGCTTTTCGCGACTTGGCGGCGACTTAAGATATTGGATTACTTCAACCTCAACCCCATCGGCCTCTTCCAAAATCGCCAGAGTTTTGCGGGACGTGCCGCATTTCGGATTGTGCCAGATTGTCGCTTTCATGTGCCTGCTCTCCTGATCGCTATCACCCGCCTGCGCTGGGAATGTTGAAGCTCATGCAGGACCCTGCCCCGCATTCCCTTCGCCTAAACCAGCTTTGTGCACGGCAAAAGTACCACATGCGAAAAAATCAATGAGAGTGATCGAAATTGCATCTTGCAATTGAGAATAACTCGCAATAGTGCAGCTCCACGGACTGCGAATCATTCGCAATTAGGAGGATTACTTTGCCAACTCTCTCATCTCGCGTCGCGCTGCTCGCCGGCGCCGCATTATTCGCTGCGCCTGCCCTTGCTGAAGACAGCGGGAGCGGCGGACTAAGAGATGGTGAGGACATTGTAGTAAGCGGCCAGGTCCTGCAGTCTAACCAGGTCAACTCGGTCAAAACCCCCACACCTATCATTGACGTTCCGCAGTCGCTCTCCATCGTTACCGCCGAGCAAATCGAACAGCAAGGCTTCGATAGCATTTCCGATATCGTTCAATACACCCCCGGCATCAGCGTCTCTCAAGGCGAGGGACACCGTGACGCAGTGGTCATTCGCGGAGTGCGTACAACCGCCGATTTCTTCGTCGATGGCGTGCGCGATGATGTGCAATATTATCGCAGCCTTTATAACCTTGAACAGGTCGAAATCCTGCGCGGCCCCAATGCGCTCTTGTTCGGACGCGGCGGCACCGGCGGGGTGATTAACCGCGTCACCAAGAAGGGTGTGATCGGCGAGCAATTTGTTGGCTTCCTCGGCGCGGTCGACACATTTGGCGCGTTCACCGGCCAAGTAGACCTGAACTTTGCGACGAGCGAAAATAGCGCACTGCGCATCAATGCCGCGTATGAGAGCCTCAACAACCACCGCGACTTCTTTGATGGTGACCGTATCGGGATTAATCCCACCTTCCGCGCGCAATTGGGCGATGCCACGACAATCGACTTGTCCTACGAATATATCGATCATGAGCGCTTTATTGATCGCGGCATTCCGTCGACTGATGCCGGCCTGCCCGCAGAGCAGTTCGCCGACATTACCTTTGGCGATGAGATCGACAATTTCACCACGCTGGAGGCCCACGTCCTGCGCCTTGGCGTGCAGCATAGCTTTAACAAGAATCTAAAAGGCGTCTTCTCCGCCTCTTATGGCGATTATGACAAGGTCTATTCGAACCTCTTCCCAGTTGGCTTTGACGAGGCAGCGAACACTGTTGCGCTTGATGGCTATATCGACACGACGCAGCGCGAGAATCTGGTTCTCTCAGGCAATCTGATTGGCGACTTCAAAACTGGCAGCATCGGTCACACAATTCTGGTTGGCGCGGAATATATCGACACGTCGAACAATAATGACCGCCTCAACGCCTTCTTCGATCAGACCCAAGATGATGTGGAATTCTTCACCCCAACCCGTCCACTGGGCATTCGCGGCGGCGTAGGTGTGAATGCAGATGGCCTGACGACCACCAATAACTTCTCGGTGCTTAACGACGACACCGAGGCCGATGTTGAAGTGCTCTCGCTCTATATTCAGGACGAGATTGAGATCACAGATTGGCTCAACGTCGTGCTGGGCGCGCGCTTTGACAGCTTCGACATTACCGTCGACAATATCGAGACATTCATCGACACCGGCGTGCGCGATGTCAGAAGCCGCAAGGATGAAGAGATCTCGCCGCGCTTTGGCGTGATCCTAAAACCGCAGGACAATATCTCGATTTACGGCAGCTATTCTGAGAGCTTCCAGCCGCGATCGGGTGAGCAATTCGCCGATATCAATCCGCCGGACGATGCGCTTGATCCCAATACGTTTGAGAACCTGGAACTTGGCCTCAAATGGGATTTCCGACCTGATCTCAGCCTCACTGCTGCGGTGTTCGAGGTTTCGCAACGCTCTCCGCAAGTCGCGGACAATGATCCGGGTACGCTCGATGTGATCGAAACCGAGATCCAAGGTTTTGAGCTTCAATTCCAAGGACAGCTCACCAATTGGTGGGCGCTAACCGCAGGCTATAGCTATCTTGATGGCGAGCAAGCCAATGGCAATCGCCCGCGCGAGTTGCCGGAAAACATGGCATCGCTCTGGAACAACTTCCAAGTCTCAGACCGCATTGGATTGGGCGCTGGCCTGACATATCAGGACGAGAGCTTTGCCGACAATGGCAATAACGTCACCCTGCCTAGCTACACGCGCGTTGATCTCGCGGCCTATTACGATGTCTCTGAAAACCTGCGGCTACAGGTGAACATAGAGAACCTGTTCGATGAGGACTACTTCCCCAGCGCGCATACTGCAGACAATATCACTGTGGGCGCGCCGCTCGCCGCGCGCTTCTCAATCAGTGGGCGTTTCTGAGGAGCCGCGCACTGGTTCAGCCGAACCGCTGAGCGCCGGGACTTCGCGCGCTGCATCTTCTGCGCTGATTCCCGGTGGCGGCGCGGCGCTAATCTGTTCCTGACGGCGCGAGACGCGGGCGGCCCGCTCGACTGCGCGGATCAAGCGCGGATAGACGCCGCAGCGGCACAGATTCGGGATCGCCGCCTTGATTGCCTCTTCGCTGGGATCAGGGTTCTTTTCCAGCAAAGCGCTCGCCGCCATCACAATCCCCGGCGTGCAAAAACCGCATTGGATCGCCTGCTCGGCGACCATTGCCTGCTGCACTGGATGCGAGCGATCCCGGCTCAGGCCTTCCACGGTCGTGATAAAGCGCCCTTCCGCCTCAGCAATTGTGACAAGGCAACTGCGTAGCGCCTCTCCATCGACATGGACCATGCATGCACCGCAATCCCCCTCGCCGCAGCCGAATTTGGTACCGGTGAGATTGGCCGCATCGCGCAGCGCCCACAGCAAAGGGGTGTCGGGGTCGAGCAGAAACTCAACCGGCCTGCCATTGACGGTCATGCGCGGCATTCAAATGTCACCAATTTAGCGGAGCGAAGCGGAAGAAATCTCGCAGCCTAGTTCTGCCAGCTATCGTCAATCTTGGTGACCCGGCGTTTCCACGCTTCAAAGTCGAACATGCCGGCACCGCCCTGCCCCTGCATCACAGCAAGATCGCGCTGGTGCACATCGACCACTTCCTGCGGCACGACATTCGCCTCGCCCTGCGAGAGCGTTGCCACTTGAATTTCGCAGGCCCGCTGAAGCGCCCACATCTTCACGAACATCCCTTGGATAGTGCTGTCCATTACAACGGGGCCATGATTGCGCAGCATTAGAATCGAGTGATTGCCAAGGTTCTGAACCAGACGCTCGCCTTCTTCTTCGCGAACGGTCACGCCCTCAAAATCATGATAGCCGATCTGATTTTGGAAATTGCAGGCATAGAAATTGGTCGGAACAAGGCCATCCTTATGGCTGCACACCGCCATGGTGGCGGTAGTGTGGACATGGCAGATCGCATCGGCATTCGCGCCGAGATGCTTATGGAAATAGGCATGCTGGGTAAAACCAGCCTTGTTCACCATGTAAGGCGAGCCGCCGACATTGTTGCCATCAACGTCGATTTTCACCAAATTTGACGCGGTCACTTCGTCATACAGCATGCCGAAGGGATTGATCAGAAAGGTGTTCTCTTCATCCGGAACTTTGAGCGAGATGTGGTTATAAATCGATTCCGACCACCCCATGTGATCGAAGATACGATAGCACACGGCTAAATCCTGACGCGCTTTCCACTCCGCCTCTGAGCATTCATAGTTCAGATTTGCTGCACTCGCCTGCGTCGCCATGCGACTCTCCTTCTCAGTAACTTTGTACCATTTATCGCATGGCCCAACGACGCAGACAAGGTGCCAGTACACCCTTCGTCGAGTAGTGGACAGAATGTGGGTTCCCTAGGCGATGCACTCAAGCTAGCGCGGCTGTAATGAGCGAAAACGCGAAACTCGCTTCCGGCGGTATCACCGGACATCTCTATAGCCAGACCGCCCCGATGATCGTTGGGGTAGCGGCCATGATGTCAATCGGGTTGGTCGATGCCTATTTCATCGGGCAATTGGGCAGTACACCCTTAGCCGCCATCGCCTTTATCTTCCCGATCACCGTGGCAATTAGCAGTCTTGGTGTAGGCGTGATGGTCGGAATCAATTCGGTCGTCTCACGGGCTCTTGGCGCTGGCGATATGGACCGTGCGCATCGCCGTGCAAGCTTTGGAATTTTGTTCGCAATTGCCATCGGCATTGTGTTCGCAGTCGCGCTTTATTCTTTGGCTGATCCGCTCTTCCGGCTTATGCAGGCAGATCCAGAGACACTCCCGCTGATCCGGACCTATATCCAACCTTTCGCTCTGGGCCTGCCCTTGTTACTAGCAACGATGGGTGTGAACGGGGTCATGCGTGCGCAGGGCGAGGCGCGCAAAACGCTGATGGTCTCGCTAACGTTTGCAATCACAAACTGGATCCTCGACCCGATATTGATCACCGGAGCATTCGGTTTTGAAGGGTTCGGCATTGCTGGCGCTGCCTACGCCACGATTATTGGGTGGGCATGCGGGGTTGCATGCGCATTCTGGTTGCTTGGGCGCACGAAGCTGACGTTTAGGCCTCGCTATGCCGCGCGGACTGACCCAGTCGGCTCAACCAAGGAAATCCTCAAAGTGGCCGCCCCCGCAGCTTTTTCAAATGCGATCAACCCGATTGGCCTTTCCGTGCTCACCGCACTGGTCGCGATTGAGGGACAAGCAGCGGTTGCAGGCTTTGGTGCGGCGGGCCGGCTCCAATCTTTTGCGGTGGTGCCGCTGCTCGCGCTGTCAGGCTCCATCGGGGCGATTGTAGGGCAGAATTGGGGCGCGAACAAACCTGAGCGAGCGCGCGAAGCTTTTGCCAAAGCGGCGATGTTCTGCGTGATTTATGGGCTCGCGACGGCGCTGATCCTTGCGCTCACAGCTGACTATATCGCTGGGTTCTTTACCGATGAGAAAGCCGTCAGGCAGCAATTTGTGAGCTACGTCTATATCGCCGCTTGGGGGTATGCCGGCTTTGGCCTGCTGATCGTTGGCAATGGCGTGCTCAATGCGGTTGATCGCGCCTCTTTTGCGCTCCTTCAAAGCGCGGCGCGCGTCTTCCTGATCATGATGCCATTTGCCTGGCTGATGCGTGGATCAATGGGTGCAGACGCCATCTATACAGCCGAACTCATCGCCAACATCGTTGGCGGCGCTTGTGCCGTTTTACTGGTGTGGTGGACGCTGAAAGCGAAATCTGCGCTGCACTGATGCCAGACCGGGCGCTCATTCTTACGAAACATTAACCATCCTGCCCCATAGCCTATCACGCGATCAAATAGGGGTGCGCACGCAATGGATGATCTTCTGGCAGACTTTCTGGCGGAAACACGCGAAATGCTCGAGGCCATCGAGGGCGAAATTGTCGCTTGGGAAGGTGATCCGAGCGATAAAGAGCGCCTCGATGCCATCTTTCGCTTCGTTCACACGGTGAAGGGCAATTGCGGCTTTTTCGACTTTCCGCGTCTCGCAGGTCTAAGTCACGCAGCTGAGGATGCATTGGCAGAATGCCGCGCGGGTCGCCGCACGCCTGACGCGCGTCTTGTGTCCGCTGTGCTCGCGATCATTGACCGCATCACTGACATGGCAACCGCGATTGAAGACGGCCGGGAGTTCCCGCCAGGCGGAGATGATGAGCTTATTCAAGCGCTCGAAAACGACCAGCAGGGCAACGTTATCGAACCTGCGAGAGTTTCAGAAGCACCAGAAGGCGAAAAAGCTGCTCCTGATCCTGAGGCAAGTACAAATAATGCCAAAGCGGCGCCGCAGCGTTCGATCCGCCTTACGGTCGATCTTCTAGACGAAATGATGAAAGGCGTGTCGGACTTGGTTTTGGCACGCAATGATCTGGCACGGCGTCTACGCGATGCTGGCGAGCAACCAGAGGTCGAAGGCTCATTTGACCGCCTCAGCGGCATTCTCGGAGATGTGCGCCAATCCATCACGCGCATGCGGATGCTGCGGCTAGAAAATCTGTTTTCCTCGCTTCCGCGGCTTGTGCGTGATTTGTCGAGTGATCTTGGCAAACAAGTGATGGTCGACTTTGAAGGCGGCGATGTTGAGCTTGATCGGGAAATGATCGAGCTCATTCGCGATCCGATCACACATATTATTCGCAATGCAATTGATCATGGCATTGAAAAACCGACCGACCGGCTCGGCGCCGGCAAACGCGAGATTGGTCTGCTGCATTTTTCCGCACGCCAATCAGGCAATGAAATAACGCTTGTGATCTCCGATGACGGACACGGCATTGATACGGACAAGCTGGCTGCCAAGGCACTCGAGGCAGGCCTATATAGCCGTGAAGAACTTCAGGAGATGACGCCCCAGCGCAAACTCTATCTGATGTTTGAAGCCGGGCTTTCAACCGCAGATGAAGTCAGCTCGGTTTCGGGTCGCGGCGTCGGCATGGATGTCGTGCGCGCCAATATTGAAAAGCTGGGCGGGCTGATCGATGTTCGCAGCACGCAAGGTGAGGGCACCTCATTCCACCTGCGCCTGCCGCTGACGCTCAGCATCATGTCTGCGCTTACTGTGGTGAGCGATGAGCAGCTTTATGCCCTGCCCTATTCCTTCGTTGAAGAAATCGTTCTGGGTCGCTCACAAAATCTTGACTTTACCACCGCTGGCAAGCGCCAGATGGTGCGGTTCCGCGATCGCCGCGTTCCGTGCATCGCGCTGAATGACATTTTAGGCATGCCGCGCAGCGGCGATGCTAACTGGAAAGCAAAGACGATCCTGTTCATCCGCATGGCGAGCGACGATATCTTCGCTCTCGGCGTCGACAAGGTGAACGATCATGAAGATGTCGTGGTCAAACCGCTGGCTCCATCCGTTATGGCCACTGGCCTTTATGCAGGTACGACCTTGCTCGACGACGGACGCCCGATGATGCTGCTCGACGTAGCCAGCATTGCAGCGATGAATGGCCTTGTCGCGCAAGAGCATCGCATTGTGAACTCACGCCAAGAGCAAGCCATAGCGAGCGCGGCTCGCAAGACGATGACGGTCATGGTCTTCACTGATCTCGACGGGACTAAGCGCGGTGTACGCTTGCCTCTGGTAGCGCGGATCGACACGATTGGCGCTGACGCAATCGATCGCAAGCAAAGCCGCGTCCAAGTCGTTATTGACGGCGCTCTATTGCCGATGGCAGGCGCTGAACACGGCGAGCTTGACCGGGAAGAATACCGTGTCTTGCGGCTGCGTGATGGCGAGAACGACCTCGCGTATCTCGTGGATGAGGTCCATGATACAGTCGACATTGATGCCGAGCTTGACTGCACAACCCAAACGCCAGGAGCTGAAGGCAATGCACTGATCGATGGCAAACCAGTGCCGATCATTGATGTGCTTTCTCTTTTCGCTAATTACAACTGGCGTTCGTCAAGTAAGACCTCGCTTACCTGCCGCATTCCTCCGGGAAGCGACTGGGCCCGTAACATCCTCGAGCCTCTTGTGGCTGCTACCGGGTACGAAATCACTGAAGACCCCGCAGCTCCGGCAGATGTAACAATCGAATTGGATGACACCAGCTCTGACGTGACTGAAGGAGAAAGTGGCGCGGTTATTCGCCTGCGCTCCGAACGCGAAGCCGCTGACGACAGCGAAAACTCGATTTACCGCTACGACAGAGATGGCTTGATGCATGCGTTGAGCAGAATTCGGAACAAGCAGAGGAGCGCAGGATGAACGAGCTCGTTCTAATATGCGAAATCGGCGATCGTCAGGTGGCCATGTCAACCGACCACATTCGGTCCGTCATCGATGTTGAGCATGTGACTGCCATTCCCGGCGCACCGGCCCATGTGCTGGGCCTCACCGCACTGCGCAGCCAGGCTCTCACTATTATTGATACCCGTTTGGCGCTTGGTCTTGAGCCCGCTGACAAGGGCGGGGAAAAGCGCGCCGTTGTCACGGATATTGACGGGCACGCTTATGCCTTGCTGATCGATCGCGCTGATGATGTTTGCGCTAGCCTTAGTGACCCGAAGCCATTGCCAGGCGGCTTTGGCGCTGGATGGCAGGATGTCGCGATTGGCGTTGTCGAAACCGAACGCGGTCCGTCTTTGCTCGTCGATATCAAGAAGCTCGCAGCTGGTCTGCCGGCACTCGCAGCTTAAGCTATTGGCAAGAGATTTACTTTAGCAAAGACTGAAACAAAAATGGGCGTGAAATAATGAAAAGCTGTCTCATCGTGGACGATTCGCGAGTAATCCGTAAGGTCTCGCGGCACATTCTGGAAACTCTGGGCTTTGAAGTCCGCGAGGCAGAAAACGGGCGTGATGGCCTGGACCGCTGCGATGAAACCATGCCTGATGTGGTGCTGCTTGATTGGAATATGCCGGTCATGAGCGGGATCGAATTTATTACACAATTGCGCAAACGCGCTGATGGCGCACAGCCTAAAGTGGTATTCTGTACCACGGAAAATGATGTCGCTCACATTCGCGAGGCGATTGACGCAGGTGCAGACGAGTATGTGATGAAGCCGTTCGATCACGAAACTCTGCAGATCAAACTGCAACTTGTCGGCATGGCCTGAAAAGGGCCTAGCAAGTGTCCGCGAGACCTACCTCAAAAATCCTTCGCAAGGATCCGATTGCCCAGCGTACTGGCGCGGACAGCAAGGCTGCGCCAATTCGTGTGATGCTGGTTGACGATTCGCTCACTGTGCGGACCGTTTTCAAGCGCATGATCGACCGTGAGCCTGACCTTACAATCACCGCCACAGCAGGAACTGCTGAACAGGCGCTAATGAGCCTCAGGTCGCAAATTGCCGACGTCATCCTGCTCGATCTTGAAATGCCAGGAATGGGCGGGCTTGAAGCACTGCCCAAATTGCTTGAGCGCAGCAATAATGCACAAATTCTGGTAGTCTCATCCCTGACCGATCGTGGCGCAGAGGCCACGCTGACTGCTCTCTCAATGGGCGCTGCGGACACCATGCTCAAACCGCGTCCTGGCGGCTTTGATGATGAATACCGCGACGCTCTGCTTGAAAAGGTGCGCGCGCTAGGCGGGCAGGAAGGCAAAAGCACGGCTGCACCGAAGAAGACACCTCTCAAAGCCGTAAGCAAGGCCGCGTCAAAGAGACCAGAAGTGGTTGCTATTGGCGCGTCTACTGGCGGCATTCATGCACTCAATCTCTTCTTGCGCGCACTCCCAGCAGAATTTGATCTGCCGATCTTAATTACGCAGCATTTGCCAGACAGCTTTGTGCCGGTGTTCGCGCGGCAAATCGAAATGGCGGCTGGCCGCGAAACTGTTTTAGCGGATGAAGACGTTGCCGTTCAGCCAAACCGAATTATCATCGCACCAGGCAATGGCCATATGAATCTCCGCAAGAGCGGAACGCAAGTAGTGACCAGCCTCAGCTATGAAGCAGTCACAAGCGGATGCATGCCGTCGGTAGATCCGATGTTCAAATCCTGCGTGCAGGCATTTGACGGACGGGTTGCTGCAGTGCTGCTCTCGGGCATGGGCCGTGATGGCACAGCGGGTGCAAATATGGTCGCAGAGGCAGGCGGTATCGTGCTTGCTCAAGACGAGGAAAGCTGCGCTGTCTGGGGCATGCCGCGGACCGTCTCTGAAGAGGGCACCGCGATTGTCACTGCACCACCTGAGAAGCTGGCTGCGCATTTGGAAAAATACGCGGCGGTGCCAGCATGGCAGTGATGGATCCATCCTACCAAATCGTCGCTGACTTGCTAGCTGCGCGCACGGGTCAGCATCTTGCACCCAATCGGCTATGGCGCATTCCCTCTGCTTTAGCCGGCCTTTTCCGAGACCGGGGCATATCCAATGTCGACCAGCTAGTTTGCCTATTGGCCGACGCTAAGGAAAAGCAGCTGGCCACCGACGTGGTCGAGGCTCTCCTCAACAACGAAACCTATTTTTTCCGCGATCGCTGCTTCTTTGAGACGCTCGCAAACACGGTGCTGCCTGATTTGGCCGAGAAACGCGCTGCAACGCGCCGCCTGTCGATCTGGTCTGCTGGATGCTCAACGGGTCAGGAGGCGCTCTCGCTTGCGATGCTCCTAACCGAACAGGCCCCGCGCTGGGACGGTTGGCAAATCGAGATATTGGGCACTGATATCTCGGGGAAGGCGGTCAAAACCGCGCAGGACGCTCGGTATACTCAGTTCGAGATTCAGCGCGGCATATCGGTCGCGCAAATGCTGCGCTTTTTTGACGAGACTGAGGACGGTTGGGTGCCCGATCCAAAGATCGCTTCCATGACCCGTTTTGAGCAGCGAAACCTGCTCGAACCAGCGCCGCAAGCTCGTCAGTACGACCTCATTCTATGTCGCAATGTCCTGTTGTACTTTGAAGGCCATGTGCGCACACGCGCATTTGACCGGCTTGGAGACTCATTGTCGAGTGATGGCTGGCTAATGCTCGGCGCTGGTGAGACAATCATGGATCAAACGAGCCGGTTTGAGGCCGCGCATTGCGGGTCTTCGCTTTACACAAGAAATCACGAGCCACCTGAGCCGATCCGTTCGCGCGCATAGTTTCGTAGACCGCCTTGGCAAGGCGAGCAGCAACACTTTGAAAAATATAGCTTTTGTGCGCGTAAAGACGGTAAATATACCGTTTACGCTTCCTTAGCTCTTGGCTGTTAACCCTCGAGGGTTGCAATATTCCGCTCACTGGGGGCTCAAGCGTGAAGAATTGGTCTAGTTCAAGTTTTACAGGATCAGTAAGCGCTATTGGAGGCCCGTTGCTTGTCCTCTCAGCAGTGTTTGCCGCCACGCTTGCGACCATTATTCTGGTCGGCGAAACGGGCACATTTACCCTCGCTATTATCGCCTTTGGCAGCCTCGCATATCTGATAACCAGTGCTGTTTTGTTTTGGTATGGTGCGCGCAGGCTTACGCATTTCCAAGGACTTGGCCAGGAAGACAGCCTCACTGGATTGCCCAATCGCCGCGCCTTGCATGCTGACTTTGAGAGCCGTGACCAGGTTGAAGAAGAAGTAGCCATCGCACTGATCGATCTCGATGGCTTCCTTAATGTAAACGAGCAATATGGTCACGCTATAGGCGACCGCGTCATTTGTGAATGCGCCAAGGTGCTTTCCGAGATGTGCGCTGATGAAGCTCGAGTATATCGCTTGGGCGGCGATGAGTTTGCCATCTTGCTCGAAGGACCGGTCGCCGGGACTTTGCTCGAGGGGTTGTCACGCAGAATTATTGAGCGCCTAGGACACCCCATCAAGGTGGAAGAGCGCCGCCTCATTTTGGGCGCCAGCATTGGCTTGGCGCGGGCTGCTGCTCAAGACAATCTGGGTTCGTCAGAATTACTGCGCCGGGCCGATGTGGCCATGTATGCCTCAAAACGCAGCGGAAGGGCCCGCTGCACATGGTTCAGCCCGGAATTTGACGTCACGCGCGAACAGGTACGAGAACTGGACGAAGACTTGCGCGGTGCGCTTGCGAATGGTGAGTTCAACCTGGTTTACCAGCCGCTTGTTGATTGCCGAACACGCATGGTCGTGGCCGTAGAATGCCTCATCCGGTGGGAACGCCCGGATGGCAAAAATATTGGTCCCAATGTCTTTATCCCGATTGCTGAGCAATCTGGCCTGATCAATCCAATCGGCTTGTGGGTGCTACGCCGCTCATGCCTCGATGCGCTGGAATGGAATGACATAAAATTGTCCGTCAACATTTCAGCCGCGCAATTGCGCAACCCCGAGTTCCCTATCGAACTTGGTCAAATCCTGGAAGAAACTGGCTTCCCCCCAGAGCGGCTTGAGCTCGAAATTACCGAAACATGTCTGGTGCTTGACCCAGTCATCGCCGAGCGAAGCCTGGCGGTCATTCGCGGGTTCGGTGTCAACGTGGCGCTAGATGATTTTGGCACTGGCTACGCGTCAATCGGCTTCTTGCGTCAGTTCCGCTTTGAGAAACTGAAGCTTGATCGCAGCCTGGTTGTTGATGCCGGTGAAGATGATGGAAGCCGGGCTATGATGCTCTCCAGCATCACGGTTGCGCGCGCGCTCAAAATGGCGGTGACCGCTGAGGGTGTCGAGACAACTGAGCAAGCCGACATGGTCCGCGCCGCAGGCTGTGATCAGATCCAAGGCTGGCTCTATTTCAAGCCAATGCCGTGCGAAGAAATACCGGCTTATCTAGACAAAGAAATCGACGTGCCCGTTCCGGCACAAGACCAAGCGGCGTTAAGCGCGCCTAAAGCAACTGACAGCGACAAAGGGTCAAAAGCAGCATGAATGTAATGGATCAGTTCGCTGAAGAGGTGCAGCAAGAGATCGATGCAGCGCATGCGGCGAATGCTTATGATGATCATGAGGCGGGTCGACTGACATCTCTTGCACAATGGTATGAAAACCGCCCTGTGCTCGGCAAATTGCGCCTGGTTTTTGGGACATTTGCCGGGATAATGTTGCTAATCGTTGCTGTTCTCGGCGTCGGCATGACCAATGTTTATGACCGCTACCAACAGCGCGGCGAGGTGCTCGCAGCGGCCACGGAGGCAGCCGAAATCAATTCAAGCGTTGGCGAAATGCGCTATTATGCAATCCGCTTCGCTCTCAACCGTGACCAATTGTCACTCGACCAGGTCGAAATGAGCATTCCCGAAATCGCTGATCGGGTTGATCGCATTGCCTCCAAACGGGCCGCACACAATGCCTCGATTGACGCCGCAGTGGCAGAATTTGAGCAAGCTCTTGAGGCTTATCAAACAGGTTTTGCCGATTGGCGCACGGCCTTAGTACAGGGCCCTGATAGAGCCGATGCTGCTGGCGCGCGGCTCTCGACGGCTGGAGATGATCTCTATTTCGGCGCCGAGCTCATTCAGGAAACGCTTGAGGCTCGCTCGCTCGAAATGGAGCGAACGGGCATGAGCATTTTCCTCTGGCTGATGACCGTGGTTGCTGTGCTCGCGATATTGGCGACTCTCGTCATCTCGTTTGGTCTGAAGGTTACAAGCAAGAGCGTGAGTGATCAGATCAGTACGGTCGCTGGCGCCATGAACCAACTGGCCAAAGGTGACGCCAATTTTGAACTTGAGGGTGCCTGGCGCGAAGACGAAATCGGCGAAATGGTCCGAGCGATGGACGTCTTCAAGATCTCCAACAAGTATATCGAGAAAATGCGGATCGAACGCAATGAACGCGATGAGCGCGAAGCAGCCGCTTTGATGAAGCTTGCGGGCAGCTTTGAAACAACAGTTGGCGAAGTCGTCGGCGGGCTCGCTTCGGCCTCCTCGCAATTACAAACAACCGCCACAACCATGGCATCAGCCGCAGATCAGTCGACAACGCAGACTGACCAGGTCGCCGCGTCTATGGCGCAAGCGAGCAAGGGTGTAACAGCCGCTGCCTCAGCCACTGATGAATTTGCCATGTCGATTGGCGAAATCAGCCGGCAAGCCAGCAATTCTGCGCAATTGGCTCATAAGGCCAAAGAAGCTGCCAGCAATGCTGATGAGACTGTCTCTGCACTCGCTTTGTCTGCCGAAGAAGTCGGCCAAATTGTCGAGCTCATCCACTCAATCGCGCAGCGCACTAACCTGCTGGCGCTGAACGCGTCGATTGAGGCGGCGCGCGGCGGCGAGGCCGGGCGCGGATTTGCAGTAGTCGCATCTGAGGTCAAAGAGCTCGCTTCGCAAACCAGCCGGGCCACAGAGGAAATCGCAGATCAGATCCGGGGGATGCAGTCCTCGACCGGTGCAAGCGTCGATGCGCTGCGTTCTATCAGCGAGCAAATCTCAGAGCTTGAGACAACCTCGATCTCGATCGCCAGCGCGGTTGATCAGCAATCGGTTGCTGGCCAGGACTTGGCACGCAATATCGATCTGGCGGCGCGCGGCTCCGACGATATCACGAATAGCATCGAGCAAGTCCGCGAAACGGCTCTTTCCACTGGCACTTCCGCCAAACAGGTGCTGATGTCGGCCAATGAGCTGGAGAGCCAGGCCTCTGGCCTCAAAGACAAAGCTGAAGAGTTTCTCGCCGAGATCCGTCGCGGTAGAGCAGCCTGATCACTCCCACCAATAGGGCAACCGCTTCGCTGTGCCAGTCGACACCTCGTTCATTGTTTTGGCATCATAAAGCCTGCCGCCCAGCATGACCTGATCAATCTTGTCCGAATTGCGGATATTGGCTGAGGGGTCCGCTGACAAGATCAGCAAATCAGCAAGCTTGCCTGCTTCGAGGCTACCGACATCGCTTTCCATGCCCAGCGATCTGGCCGGCTCGATAGTCCCAGCACGCAGCGCCTCGATTGGCGTCATGCCGCCGCGCGCAAAACTCCACATCTCCCAATGCGCGGCAATGCCGGGTTGTTGGCCGTGAGCACCAATGCTGACATGCACTCCGCGCTTTGCGACCTTGCGTGCCTCTCGCGCGGCATTGTCATCCACGAAGGCCCAATCGGGCGCCTTTGTCCGGCGCGCTGTTTCGGCCATCAAGATGCGCGGCGGGGTATGCACCAGCAGCGGATTGTCGAACACGTCAGTCGCCTGCCGCCAATATGGGTCCGCTGCGAGACCGCCATATGTGACGCCCAATGTCGGTGTGTAATTGGTGTCGCTGCCGCCGAACATCTGCAGCATATCTTCATACATCACATCGACCGGAATGTTGTGCTCCATGGTCGAATTGCCATCGGCGATCATGTTCATATCCATGCCGAAGAGTGATCCCCCCTCGGCCACAACCATCATGTTTTCCGCACGTGCGGCAGCGACCACCATCTGGCGCTGTTCACGGCGCGGTTGATTGTAATTCTTGACCGAAATGCCGCCCTGCGCCTTGATCCGCCGGACATGCGCCAACGCATCCTCGTAATTGTCGATCCGCGCATAAACACTGCGCGCTTTCGCGCCATAAATGATCTCGCCGGTCGAGAAAATCCGCGGGGCAAGCAGCTTACCCGCCTGTTGCCGCTCAGCTGCTGCGAAAATTTGACTCGAGCGATTGGACGGATCGTGCATCGTCGTCACACCCATCGCCAGATCCTGTACCAGCCGCCAGTTTTGCTGCGGGATGAGATCGCCAACGCCCTGCGCACCGTGCGCATGCGCATCGACCAGGCCGGGCATGACGGTCTTGCCCGTCGCATCCACGCGCGTCGCGCCTGCTGGAATAGTGATGTCGCCTGCCCCGCCGATTGCTGCGATCCGGTCTCCTTCGATAACAATCGTGCCATTCTCAATGACGCCCGCACCATCACCCGTCATAGTGAGAATGCGCGCGCCCGTGATCGCCACTGTGCCGCTGGCCTTATCCGCACGTACAGTCCGCGCCAGCGAAACGCCCGTTTCGGGCGGTGTGAAGACAGCAGCTTCCTCGCCCTCACCTGTTGGAACTGAGGCGAACAAATCGCTCTTCGCGGCGCGGTACATTGTCGGCCCCATCGACCAATAGAGCGCAGAACCATCACCGGACCAACCGATGTAATCGGCGCCGTCTGTGCTAGCTTTGGTAATCGGCAGCGAGCTGGCCTTCTCGCCGACAGTGATCGCCTGGCCGCCCGGCAGAACCGGCATCGCGAACACCTCATAATTCTGGCGGAAGGCGACGTGGCGACCGTCAGGCGAAATGCGGAAATCATTGGCCAATTCCCCCTGCGCATGAACGCGGATCGCCTCGCCATTGAAGTCGCTAGAAAGCAGCTGAAGCTTGCCATCATTCACGCCGAGCATGAAAATACGGTCATTTTCGGCACCAAATTGCGGGGTGCTGTTGCCGCGTGTGACCAGCGCGGGTGTGCCGCCGCTCGACGAAACACGGTATACGCCGGGATTTTCCGAATAGTCCCGCGAAGTCAGATATCCGCCCCAACGCTTTTCGAAAACAATCGTGTTTCCATCAGGCGAGAACTGCGGCTGCGCATAATGCCCGGGCTCAGTGGTAATTACACGGGCATTGCGGCCATTCGCGCCAGCCACGACGATCTCGCCCAGCCCTGCATCAGTCCAGCGCACAAAAGCAATTTGGCGGCCATCGCGCGACCATGCTGGCCACGCCTCCACTGCATCACCGCCAGAGGTCAGCCGCCGCGCCGCGCCGCCGCTGGTGTTCTTCACATAGAGCTTGCCAAGGCTCTCAAACACGACCTGCCGTCCGTTCGGTGAAAGCGCCGCATATTTGGACATCTTGGTCGTGAATGTGTCAGGCGCAACATCAATCACCGGATGCGGCGCATCGGCCACACCGCGTGTGTCATCAATCCGAAACGGGATAACTTGCGCCGGACCGCCGCTGGCTCCGACCCGGCGCAATTTGCCGCCAGCCCAGAAGACGATTTCTTGGCTGTTCGGCATCCAATCCATCAGCGGATAGACACCGTAAACCGCCCAGGTTTCCTGCAAATCAAGGTCGAGCGCTCCGTAAATCATGCGCTCGGCGCCGCTGGCTATATCTTTCACCCACAGCTGGCTTTGATCCTTGTCGCGCCGAACAAAAGCAATCGACTTGCCATCAGGCGACGGGGTTGGCCGGACGGATCCGCCATAGCCGGAAACCGCTGTGGTTACCTCGCCCGTGGCAATCTCATATTGCTCGATCTCGAAGAGACTTTGGGTGGAATCCTGCGCATAAATGAAAGTGCCGCCGCCGCTAACATTGCGCGTGTAATAAATCGACTTGCCATCAGGCGCGTAAATCGGCTCGCCCAGCTCTTTCTGGTGGGTTTTGTTAGGCCGCTCGACCAAAGCAACGCCGCCACCGCCGCCTGATGCGTAATAGAGCCAAATCTCACCGGTCCCCGCTGAGCGCGTCGTGGTGAAATGCTTCTTGGCCGCGATATATTCGCCATCCGGGCTCCAAGTCGGCTGATTGAGCAGGCGGAAGCTCTCCTTCGTCACCTGCCGCTTGTCGGAGCCATCCACGTTCATCACCCAGACGTTGTCGCCGCCGCCCCGATCCGAAGTGAAGGCAATGCGCCTCCCATCGGGCGAAAACCGCGGCTGTATCTCCCATGCCAGCCCTTCTGCGATGCGCGTCGGCGTGCCTCCGGAAATCGGCATGGTGTAAATATCGCCGAGCATGGAGAATGTGAGCATGCGGCCATCGGGTGAGACATCCACGTCCATCCAGCTGCCCTCGTCGGTCTGGATCGGCACTTGCTTGATCTCAAAGCCGGGAGGGTTCGATATATCCCACTTCTCATCTTTCTTTTCAGCCTCATTGGCGACCGTCGCAGGCGCGGCATTGGCGGCTGTCCCGCTGCCTTCTAGCGGCATGCCCTCAGCTGACGAGCTGACTTCCTGTTCCTCAACCGGATTGGGCGATTGCGAATTATCGTCCTGCGCGAATGCGGCTTGTGCGACGAACAGACCGGCCAAAACCGAAGCAGCGGTGAATTTCATGAGTGTATCCCCTCCCCATTTCTGGGCCAAATATACCGCCTGTCTAAGCCGGTCTGGGGGAGAGTCAAAATACGTTGATCGACGGCCCGGCGCTATTCGTCCAATTGCGCAAGCAGCTGCTGGGCGCGCGACAAGTGCGGTCGGTCTAGCATGCCCTTACGCCAGCCGATTGTGCCCGCCCCAGGATTGGCCGCGAATAGCTCAATAATCTCGCGTGCTTCGGCGATCTCTTCTTCGCTTGGCGTGAAGGCGGCGTTGATCACATCGACCTGCGCCGGGTGAATGGCCATCATCCCGCGATAGCCATCTCGCCGGACCATTTCGGCACGCGCCTTGAGCCCTTCCAGATCGCGAAAGTCCGCCATGATGGTTTCGAGCGCGGGGACGCCCGCCGATGCTGCGCCGAGCACACACAGGCTGCGTGCCAGCTCAAAAGTTGGGCGATAGCTGCCGTCCTCAGCGGTATTGCCCATCGCTCCGATGGAGTCTGCGAGATCCTCTGCGCCCCATGTCATCGCGGCGAGGCGCGGCGTGCCCTTATAGGTTCCAGTGGTGAACATGGCGGCGGCGGTTTCCGTCACCAGCACAGCAACCGGCGTTGATCCCGGCTCGATACCATGCGCCTGCTCGAGCGGAGTGAGCATCGCATCGAGCGTTTCCATATCGTGCCCGCCCTCCGCCTTTGGCAGCATGATCCCACCGGGTTTCGCAGGCATAATCGTTTCCAAATCTGCCTTGGTGAAATCGCCATCCAGCGGGTTTACCCGTACCCACAGCCGCGCGCGCTCGCTCGCATTGGCGGTCAGAAATTCGGCAACCATCCGCCTTGCTTCGGGCTTTTGCTCAATGGCCACCGCATCTTCCAGATCGAGCAGGACTATATCAGCAGGGCCTCCGGTCGCCTTCTCCATCTTGCGCGCGCTATCGCCCGGCGCAAACAGCCAGGATCGCATTTTTGGTGGTGTGGTGACGGTCATGAACGAAGCTTTCGGTGCAAGAGTTTCGGCCGCGCCTAACAGGTCCGCCCACTGTCACGCAATAAAGCGCTGGCGTCTCACCAATTTCCCGGCCTAGATGCGCGCCATGATGCAGCTTGGTGTTTGTTATTATCCGGAGCATTGGCCGGAAGAGATGTGGGCGGAAGATGCTCGCAGGATGGCCCAAACCGGCCTATCGCGTGTGCGGATTGGCGAATTTGCGTGGAGCCGAATTGAGCCAGAGCCGGGCGAGTTGCATTGGGACTGGCTCGACCGCGCTGTTGAGGTACTTCACGGCGCAGGTCTCGGCATCATCATGGGTACGCCAACCGCGACGCCGCCCAAATGGCTGGTCGATCGCATGCCGGATATGGTCGCGCTGGATCGGGATGGGAAACCACGTGGCTTTGGCTCGCGCAGGCACTATTGTTTCAGCCATGCTGGCTATGCCGCTGAGGCCGAGAGGATCACCCGCGCCATGGCGGAGCGCTATGGGAGCCACCCTGGCATTGTCAGTTGGCAGACCGATAATGAATATGGCTGCCACGACACGGTGCAGAGCTTCTCGGTCGCGGCGCGCGATGCGTTTCGCGTTTGGCTGGCCGGGAGGTACGGCGGCATTGACGCGCTCAACACTGCGTGGGGCAACGTCTTTTGGAGTATGGAATATCGCTCCTTCGATGAAATCGACCTACCCAACCTGACCACGACCGAGGCCAACCCCGCGCATTGGCTTGCCTTCCGCAGGTTCTCCTCCGATCAGGTGATTGCATTCAACCGGCGGCAGGTCGACATCTTGCGCGAGCTATCGCCCGACCGCGATATCACGCACAATGCGATGGGCTTTTACACGGGCTATGATCATCATGATTTGGCCGACGATCTCGATGTGCTGGGCTGGGATAGCTATCCGCTAGGCTTCCTCGAAATGTTCCGGTTTTCTGAGGATGAGAAACGCAGGTTTGCCCGCCAAGGCCATCCGGATATCGCGGCCTTTCATCATGACCTCTATCGCGGCTGCGCGAGAGACGGGCGTTGGTCCGTGCTTGAGCAACAGCCGGGTCCGGTCAATTGGGCGCGGCACAACCCCGCCCCGCTGCCCGGCATGGTGCGGCTGTGGACGCTTGAGGCGATGGCGCATGGGGCCGAAATGGTCAGCTATTTCCGCTGGCGCCAAGCTCCCTTCGCGCAGGAGCAAATGCATGCAGGCCTGCTGCGCCCCGATAGCAAACCAGCGCCCGCTCTGGCCGAGGCTCGCGAAGCCGCCAACGACATTGCCAAGATCGGCGACATCGGTGAGCCTATAAAACACGCCGCGATCATCTTCTCCTATGCGGCAGAATGGATGACTCAGATCCAGCCTCAGGGCGAAGGATGCTCTGCGCTTTGGGCGGCATTTTCGACTTACACAGCGCTGCGCAAGCTCGGCCTCAATGTCGATATTGTCGCGCCCGATGCGCCGCTGGAGGGCTATGAGCTGGTATGCATCCCGTGCCTGCCGATTGTCTCAGACAACCTTGTGGGCGCGCTCGAGAATTTCGAAGGACCGGTCGTCATCGGCCCGCGCAGTGGCAGCCGGACTGAAGACTTCGCAATACCGGACAATCTCGCGCCGGGTAAGCTGACCAATCTGATCGGCAGCACTGTCACACGCACTGAAACGCTTGGGCCTCAAACACGCCACGAAGGCGATGGCTGGGCAATAACGCGCTGGCTTGACCAATTGGAGGGCGAGGCTCAGCCCGAGCTTATCGCGAAGGACGGAAGCGTTGCATGCTGGAAGCATGGTAATGTGATGTATTGCGCCGCGTGGCCCGAGGGTGTCTTGGTCGACACCATAATAGAGCGCGCCGCGCGGTTGGCGCTGCTTCCCATAAAACCAATGCCAGACGGCCAGCGACAAAGGCAGACGGACCGTGCAATGTTCACGTTCGACTACCGAAAAGCAGAAACACATGTAAAATCATTTTGATACACCCAGAATTTCGCGCAGTTTAACTAACTGTTAGGTATTCTCACCGCTAAATAACCACGGATCGACTTTAAAAGCCTCGTTAGCTGACGGCATTGCTTGACCTCGAGTCATCATGCCAGATACTCTCATCGCCGATGAAGTCTGAAGCGGGTTTGCAGGGTTGGGCTATGTCGCCAAGATTCCAGTAAATCAGCGAAAATGATGTTGGAAAGACGGGGACATCAATGGCGTCTAGGTCGAAGCGAAACACGCATCTTTTAGCACTAGAGCCGCGCATGATGTTCGACGGTGCGGGCGTCGTCACAGCAGCAGCTGGCGTTGATGCCACAACGACTGGCGCAGATGGCGAAGTCTTCTCCCTCCACGAAACTCTGGTCAGCCCGATCGCGCTAGAGCCACGATCTGAAATGAACCGGAATGCTGGGCTGAGCTTTGGCCCGGCCCGCACAGCTCCCGCAATGGTGAACGAGCCGTTTGCCGATCAAATCCAAACAGACATACCGGGCGAAGGCGCCGAAAGCCCGCTTAGCTTCCTCAATGACGGGCCACTTGGTGAGCTGCAGCCGGGTAATCTACAAATTGGCGATGTCGAACCGGGCGATCTGACCACCAATTTTTACGCTGTCGAACGCGCACCTTTTGCCGATTTGGACCCTGGCTTTGCCGAGGCGGGGACACGCGATCCTTCTGCGCCAAACGACTTTATCTTTATTGATACCAGCGTTGAGAATTATCAGGAGCTTGTCGACACGTGGGAAGGCCGCGGCACGATTGTGCTGCTCGACCGCACGCAAGACGGCGTTGAGCAAATTCTTACGGCTCTGGCCGGGGCTAGCGATATTGGCGCGATCCATATTGTTAGCCACGGTGAGGACGGGCTGTTCTGGCTGGGCAATACGCGCGTAGACAACGCCGCTTTAACCGGAGATTTGGCTGGGGCCTTTGCCTCTATCGGCTCAAAACTATCGGCTGACGGGGATATTCTCCTCTATGGGTGTGATGTCGGCGCGGATGATGCCGGGCAGGCACTGATCGACAATCTCGCCGCGATCACTGGCGCGGATATTGCCGCATCGATTGACGATACTGGCAGCATTCTGCGCGGCGGCGATTGGACGCTCGAGAACCGTGTTGGTGTGGTCGAAACCGCATCCTTGATTGCCCAGGAATGGTATGGGCTTCTTGCACCTGCTGCATTTGTCACCGGCGCATTTGATGTCTTCGATGAAAACGGCACGCAGGTTGCTGACAACACGCGATTAACTACGGTTGGTTCGTCTGCGACTTGGTTCAATGTCGCAACAGTAAATGGCCAGCAAATCAGCGTCAGTGCGACGATTGTTTCGCTGACTGCTGGCGATGATGTTCAATTCAGCGGGCCAGGTGATGACTTTGGCGTCTTCCTGCGCAAGGACTCTGGCGCTGGCGTTGGCACGACCGAAATCCGGTGGGACATCTTTTTCACCGCGACGGGCGCTCCGGCCAATGTTGATGTGAACTTCACCGTTGCCGATATTGATGGCAATGGCGGCCCTGAGACGCGCGAATTCCTCAGGATCGATACCGATACGCTATCATCTTTTGAAGCAGCGAATGGCTCAAACGTGCTGTTTGACACCTCGGTGCCTGGCCAAGTTACCGCCTCGGGGTCTGTCAACGAAAACAGCGGCATTCCATCCGCCGCTCGCTTCAACTGGCTCGATACCAATGGTTTCACAATCGAGTACAATCTCGGCAATGGTTTCACTGGCGCCTTCTTCCGCCATGATGGCGACGCTGACTTCGATTTGGGTGTTGGCGGAACAGAAGTTTCGATCCCGCGGCTCGACCTTGATGGCAATGACAGCACGGCGACTGGCTCCGCCTATATGGGTACCTATGTCGAGAACGGTGCTGGCGTAAATATCGTCGATAGCGACGTGTCGGTCACCAATCCAACTGGCAACGTCCAGTCCACGACTATTACTCTTACCAATGCGCAAAGCGGTGATGAGCTACTGGTCAATGGATCGAATGCAGCATCGGGCTCGCTTGGTGGCAATCTCAGCTACACCCGGACTGCGACCGAGATCATCATCACCGGGAATGGTAGTGCAAACGCTTATGAAAACGCGCTTCAGGCGATCACCTTTATCACTGCCGGTGAGTTCCCAAGCGAAGCGGACCGCAACATTGACATCAGCTTTGCAAATGCATCGCTTAACTCCAACGTAGCATCAGCAACCATCAAGGTGGTTGAAGTCAATGATCCGCCCATTGCGGCAAATGACCCTCAGCAAACCACTGATGAAGACACGCCGATCAACAATATCGACGTGCTTGCCAATGATAGCGATGTCGACGATACCGTTCTGACCGTGATCAGCGCCAATGCGGCCAATGGCACGGTCACGATCAATCCTGACGGGACGCTCAATTACACGCCCAATGCCGAGTTCAGCGGCACCGACACGATCACCTATACCATCAGCGATGGGCGCGGCGGCACCGACACCGCGACCGTCCCGATTGTCGTCAACGCAGTAAATGACGCGCCAACGCCGGTTGGCAGCCTGCCCTCACAAGCAAATCTCGATGCTGACAGCGGAATCAGTGTCGATACATCCAGCGGCTTTGCTGATGTTGACGACGCGAACGTGACCTATAGCGCTACCGGCCTGCCGCCGGGCCTCTCGATCAATGCCGCAACTGGCGAGATCACCGGCACGATCGATAATTCCGCAAGCCAGGGCGGCGCAGGCGGGGTCTATTCCATTGAAGTCACTGCAACCGATGCAGGCGGCCTCTCGGCAACGCAGAGTTTCACATGGACGGTCACTAACCCGGCGCCCACCGCTGCCGATGATAGCGCCACTACAGCTGAAGATACGCCAGTCGACATCACCGTGCTGGGCAATGATGCTGACCCTGATGGCGATGATTTAACCGTCACTTCTGCAACTGCGCCCAATGGCACGGTTGTGGTAAACCCTGACGGAACGCTCACCTACACACCGAATGCTGACTTCACTGGCACTGATACCATCACTTATCAGATCAGCGACGGGGAAGGCGGGACTGACACTGCGATTGTCACTGTCACAGTCACGCCAGAAAATGATGCACCAGTCGCGGTGGGCAATCTGCCGCCGCAGACCAATCTTGATGCGGACACAGGCATCAGCGTCGCGACCGCCGGCGGCTTCAATGACGTTGATGGTCCGGGCGCGACATATAGCGCAACGGGCCTCCCGCCGGGTCTTTCGATCAACACCGCGACCGGCGAAATCACCGGCACGATTGACAACTCTGCCAGTCAAGGAGGCACGGGCGGTGTCTATATGGTCAGCGTTACGGTTGACGATGGCGCTGGCGGCACAGCGACACAAACATTCAGCTGGACGGTCAATAACCCTGGGCCCACCGCCGCAGATGACACGGCGTCCACCACTGAAGACACGCCAGTCACAGTTACCGTACTTGGCAATGACACCGATCCCGATGGCGATGATCTGACCGTCACATCAGCGAGCGCGCCAAATGGCACGGCCGTGATCAACGCCAACGGCACCATCACTTATACGCCGAATGCTGACTTTACCGGCACGGACACAATCACTTACACTATCAGCGATGGTGAAGGCGGGACGAGCACTGCTGAAGTTACCGTCACCATAACGGCCGAAAATGATGCGCCGACACCGGTTGGCACTTTGCCGCCGCAAACCAATCTCGATGCTGATAGCGGCATTTCTGTACCGACTGCAGGCGGATTTGCCGATGTCGACGATGCATCGCTGACATACAGCGCGACCGGCCTGCCTGCGGGCCTTTCCATCGACAGCGCTACAGGCGAGATTACCGGCACGATTGACAATTCTGCCAGCCAAGGCGGAGCTGGCGGGGTCTATTCAATTGAAGTAACCGCGACGGACCCGAGCGGACTGTCAGCAACACAAACCTTCAGCTGGACCGTCACCAATCCCGCACCAGTCGCAGTGGATGATACAGCCTCAACCACTGAAGACACACCGGTTCTCATCGACGTACTGCCCAATGACAGCGACCCTGACAGCGATGTCATTACCGTTATTTCGGCGGTCGCATCAGTGGGTCAGGCAACGCTGGCCGGAAATCAGATCAATTACACGCCGCCCGCTAATTTCAGCGGCACGGCAACGATCACTTATCAGATCAGCGATGGCGAAGGCGGCACGTCAACCGCAATCGTCACCGTCACGGTCGATCCGGTCAATGACGACCCAGACTCGACACCAATTCCGCCGGAAGATGTGGAAGATGGCGAGACTATTTCGGTGCCAGTCGCCGGCTCGTTCAGCGATGTTGAGGGTGACACGCTTACCTTTAGTGCGACCGATTTGCCGCCAGGTCTTTCGATTGATCCAACCACGGGTGTTATTTCCGGCACGATCACGTCAGATGCCAGCCAGACCAATGGCGGCGTCTACACCGCGACCATTACAGTGGACGATGGCAATGGCGGCACGACGACCGAGACGATTACCTTCAACGTCTCCAACCCTGGCCCGCAGGCGACAGATGACGCTGCTTCAACGCCTGAAGACACACCGGTCACAATCCCCGTGCTCGCCAATGACACTGATCCAGACGGCGATCCGCTAGCCGTTACCTCTGCCGATGCGCAAAACGGCACCGTAGTTATCAATCCCGATGGCACCGTCACTTATACACCGAACCCCGGCTTTAATGGAACGGATACAATCACTTACGAGATATCCGACGGCAATGGCGGAACCTCGATTGCAACAGTCACTGTTACCGTTGCTGATGTAAATGATGATCCGCTTCCAAGCGGCTCGATTGGTGATCAGAGCAATCTTGATGATCAGGTTATCAGCCTGCCGGTCGCAGGCGCCTTCGTTGATCCGGATGGCGACGCGCTGACCTTTAGCGCCACCGGCCTGCCTGCTGGCCTGACGATTGACCCGGCCACTGGCGTGATTTCCGGCACTATTGATAACTCCGCCAGCCAAGTGAATGGCGGCAGTTACACCGTCACTGTAACCGCCAGCGATGGGCGCGGTGGCAGCGTAGATCAGACCTTTACATGGGATGTCGCTAACCCTGCTCCGATTGCGAGCAATGATTCGACTGTCACGACTGATGAAGACACGCCGGTCAATGTCGACGTTCTCACCAATGATGTGGACCCGGATGGCGATGATCTGACTGTGATCTCTGCCGATGCGGGCAATGGCACCGTCACGATCAATCCCGACGGCACGCTGGTTTACACACCAGACCCAGATTTCAATGGCACGGACACCATTGTCTACACGATCAGCGATGGCGAAGGCGGCGAAAGCTCGGCCAGCGTCGATATTGTGGTGACACCAGTCAATGATGCGCCGACCACGGTTGGCCTACCCAATCAGAATGGTGAAGATGGCGCGAGCGTCTCCATCCCGACCGCGAGTGCTTTCAACGACGTTGATGGCGATGCGCTGACCTTCACCGCAAGCGGCCTACCGCCAGCCCTGACGATTGACCCGGTTACCGGCGTCATTTCGGGCACTCTGGATTCAGATTCTTCGCAAAACGGGCCGTTCATTGTCACTGTGACAGCGACCGATCCATCGGGTGAAGAGGTCAGCACACAGTTCGTTTACTCGATCCAGAACATCCCGCCGATTGCGCAAAATGACTTTGCGACGACTGCAGAGGATACGCCGGTCACCGTCGCGGTGCTAACCAATGATAGCGACCCGGACGGCGACCCGCTGACCGTGACAAGCGCCATGGCGGACAATGGCACCGTGGTTGTGAACCCCGATGGCACGGTCACCTTCACACCGGACCCGGACTTTAACGGCGATGCGACCGTCACTTACACCGTCAGCGATGGTCAAGGCGGCGTGGCCACAGCGACGCTGGTGGTTACCGTCACGCCCGAAAATGACGCGCCAGACGCGGTGCCAATTCCTGACGTTGTGAATGAAGACAATCAGTCAGTCTCAGTCGCAACGGACAGCTTCTTTAGCGATGTTGATGGCGACACGCTGACGATTACGGCGACAGGCCTGCCACCGGGCCTCAGCATTGATCCGGCGACTGGCATTATCTCCGGCACGCTCGATATCGATGCGAGCCAAGGCGGCCCTGCAAGTGACGGCGTTTACACCGTCACGCTGACCGCAGATGATGGCAATGGCGGCACGGTTGACCAGACATTCACTTGGACGGTGACGAACCCGGCGCCGACCGCCGTCAATGATGCGGCGACCACGGATGAAGAAGTCCCGGTCAACATCAATGTCCTTGGAAATGACACCGACCCCGATGGAGATCCGCTGACGGTGATTTCCGCCAGCGCACCCAATGGCACTGTCGTGATCGAGGCGGATGGCACGCTCACCTATACGCCGAATGATGATTTCAACGGCACGGACACGATCACTTACGAGATTTCGGACGGCAATGGCGGCGTTTCGACCGCTGCGGTTGTCGTAACCGTCAATCCAGTGAATGATCCGCCAGTCGCGGTTGATGATGCAGTCACAACCGACGAAGATACGCCGGTAACGATTGGCGTGCTGGGCAATGACAGCGACGTTGATGGTGATCCGCTGACCGTAACCAGCGCGACTTCGCCCGACGGCACAGTTGTGATCAACCCGGACGGCACGATTACCTTCACGCCGAACCCGGATTTCAACGGCAATACTACGATCACTTACGAGATCAGTGATGGCAATGGCGGCACAGCCACCGCAATCGTCGATGTTACCGTTAATCCGATCAATGACCCGCCGGTTGCGAACCCTGACATGGGCACGACGCTAGAAGATACGCCAGTAACGGTTGATCTTACCGGCAATGACACAGACGCTGACGGTGATCCGCTGACCGTGACAGCGGCCAATGCAGCCAATGGCACAGTCGTGATCAATGGCGACGGCACGGTTACATATACGCCGGATCCAGATTTCAACGGCACCGATACGATCACTTATACCATCAGTGACGGCAATGGCGGCTTTGCAACCTCCACCGCGACGATCACCGTCACACCAGACAATGACGCGCCGGTCGCAGCAACACCGATTGCGCCGCAAACCAACAATGATGACGCGCCAGTTATGCTCGATGTATCGGGCAACTTCACCGATGTTGATGGCGATACCCTTACCTTTACCGCAACCGGCCTGCCAACAGGTCTGTCGATTGATGCGGCGGGCAATATCACCGGAACGATTGATAATTCGGCGAGCCAGGGCGGCCCAGCAGGCGACGGCGTTTACACAGTCGAAGTAACTGCCGATGACGGCAATGGCAGTACCGTCACCTCGACCTTTACATGGACCGTGAACAACCCTGCGCCGGTCGCAGCAGATGACACTGCAACGACCGATGAAGACACTCCCGTCAACATTCCAGTGCTGGCTAATGACGCTGACCCTGACGGCGACGATCTGACTGTCACCAGCGCGGTGGCGAACAATGGTACGGTCGTGATCGAGGCTGATGGCACAATCACGTATACGCCAAACGCAGACTTCAACGGCACGGACACGATCACGTACACAATCAGCGACGGCGAAGGCGGAACATCCACCGCGACCGTCACCGTCACGGTAGACCCAGTTAATGACGATCCGGTCGCGACGCCGATTGCCGCGCAGACCAATGCCGACGCAGACGCAGTATCGGTGGCCACAGCGGCCAATTTCAGCGATGTTGATGGCGACACACTGATCTTCGGTGCAAGCGGACTGCCAGCCGGGCTCAGCATTGACCCCGCAACCGGCGAGATTACCGGCACAATCGATCCATCCGCTTCGCAAGGCGGGCCAAATGGTGATGGCATTTACGAAGTCACCGTGACAGTGCTCGACGGCAATGGCGGCACCGTTTCAACCACCTTCGCCTGGACCGTCACCAACCCTGCACCAACCGCAGCAGACGACACGGCGACGACCGATGAGGACACTCCGGTCAACATCCCTGTGCTTGCCAATGACAATGATCCGGACGGCGATGATCTGAGCGTCACCAGCGCGGTGGCCGCTAATGGCACGGTCGTGATTGAGGCGGATGGCACCGTTACGTATACTCCAAATGAAGACTTCAACGGCACAGATACCATCACTTATACGATCAGCGATGGCGAAGGCGGCACCTCGACCGCAACCGTCACAGTCACGGTCAATCCAGTCAATGATGATCCAGTGGTCGACACAGCGCTGCCGAACCTCGCCAATGTGGATGCAAACACGGTTTCTGTGCCGGTTGCAGGCAATTTCAGCGATGTTGACGGTGATACGCTCACCTTTACTGCCACTGGACTGCCACCAGGACTTTCGATTGACGCGGCGGGCAATATCACCGGCACAATCGACCCGTCAGCCTCACAAGGCGGCCCCAATAGCGATGGGATCTATACTGTCACCGTGACGGCGGATGATGGCAATGGCGGAACGGTCACCAGCAGCTTTGCCTGGACCATCACGAACCCTGCGCCAACTGCGGCCGATGATAGTGCGATCACTGACGAGGATACCCCCGTCAATATCGACGTGCTCGCCAACGACGTTGATCCTGACGGCGATGCGCTGACCGTGGTTTCAGCCAATGCCATCAACGGCACAGTGGTGATCGAGGCCGACGGCACGGTGACCTACACGCCGAATGCTGATTTCAATGGCACCGATACGATCACTTACGTGATTAGCGACGGCGAAGGTGGAACTTCGACGGCGACTGTTACGGTCACCGTGAACCCGCAAAATGATGCGCCGGTCGCTGATCCGCAGCTGACCAATCAAACCGATAGCGATGCGGATGTGATCGCTCTCGATATTTCAGGCAATTTCACCGATATTGACGGTGATACGCTGACCTTCACGGCGACCGGCCTGCCAGCCGGGCTCACCATAGATGCAGCGGGCAATATTACTGGCACGCTTGATCCATCCGCCTCGCAAGGCGGGCCTGCCAGCAATGGCCTCTATACCGTCACAGTAACTGCCGATGACGGCAATGGCGGCACAACGACATCGACCTTTGTCTGGACAGTGAACAACCCAGCACCAATTGCGGCGGATGACACCGCAACCACGGATGAAGATGTGCCCGTGGTTATCCCAGTGCTTGCCAATGACAATGATCCAGATGGCGACACGCTGACGGTAACCGCCGCGAGCGCAAACAATGGCAATGTCATCATTAATGCAGATGGCACGATCACTTACACGCCGAATGCTGATTTCAACGGCACGGACACCATCGTCTATACCATTGATGACGGCGAAGGCGGCACATCGACTGCGACCGTTACCGTAACGGTCAATCCATTGAATGATGCGCCCGCAACGTTGGGTCTGCCCGACCTCACAGATGGCAATAATGAAGCGATCAGCGTACCTCTCGCGCCGGCATTTACCGATGCAGAGGGTGATACGCTCACCTTCAACGTCACAGGCCTGCCCGATGGCCTGACGTTTGATCCGGTAACTGGCCTTGTGTCGGGGACAACCACGGCAACCGCGTCTACCGGTGGCCCCGGAGGTGACGGCATCTACACAGTCACTGTCACCGCTGATGATGGCAATGGCGGGGTCACCTCGACGACCTTTACCTGGACGATCAACAACCAGCCGCCAACAGCCGTAAATGACACCTTCACTGGCACGGAAGACACGCCAATCGTGCTCGATGTGCTGGCCAATGATATTGATCCCGATGGCGACCCGCTGACGCCGATTGTAGTGATCGGCGCAGAGGCAACCAATGGCAATGCTGTGATCAATCCTGACGGAACGATCACCTTTACACCGGACCCAGATTTCAACGGTGTGGCAACGGTCACCTATACAATTCAGGATGCCAATGGTGATCCAGCGACAGCTGTCGCCACCATCACCATCGCACCAGAAAATGACGCACCGATTGCGACCGCTCTACCAGACCGCGCAGATCAAGACGGGGATGTCATCGCGATTGATGCCGCCATCCTGTTCAGCGATATCGAGGGCGACACGCTAACCTATAGCGTCTCTAACCTGCCAGCCGGGCTCAGCATTGATCCGGCAACGGGCCAGATTACTGGTACGATCGATTCAGATGCGAGCCAGGTAAATGGCGGTGTCTATTCCTCCACCATCACGGCTGATGATGGCAATGGCGGCGTGACTGACATCAATTTCGTTTGGACAGTGACCAACCCTGGTCCGACAGCGACGGATGACACGGCAAGCACTACCGAAGACACACCAAGCGCACCGATTGATGTGCTCGCGAATGATAATGATCCCGACAATGACGTATTGACCGTTGTCTCTGCCAGCGCGCCTAACGGCAGCGTTGTGATCAACCCCGACGGCACGCTGACCTATACGCCGGATGCGAACTTCAACGGCACTGACACGATCACCTATCAGATCGATGATGGCCAAGGCGGGACTTCTACGGCGATTGTCACGGTCACAGTGGGCGCAGAAAATGACGAGCCGACTGCACCCGCTCTGCCCGCGCGCAGCAATCTCGACGCTGATGATATCACACTCGATCTGTCGGCCGGTTTCGCTGACGAAGATGGCGATACCTTAACCTTCTCCGCAATGGGCCTGCCACCGGGCCTTAGCATTGATGCCGCAGGCAATGTGACTGGCACGATTGACCCAGGCGCCTCGATTGGCGGGCCGAACGGTGATGGCATTTACGAGGTCACCATTACTGCCGATGATGGCAATGGCGGTACGGTAAGCACGACCTTCAGCTGGACCGTAACGAACCCTGCGCCAACGGCGGCGAATGACATGGCGACCACCAATGAGGATACGCCGGTCAACATCCCTGTTCTCGCCAATGACAATGATCCTGATGGCGATCCGCTGACGGTGACCTCGGCTGATGCGCCCAGCGGCACTGTGGTGATCGAGGCTGATGGCACCATCACCTACACGCCGGATGCTGACTTCAATGGCACGGACACCATCACTTACGAAATTTCCGACGGCAATGGTGGAACGTCAACCGCGACGGTGACTGTCACGGTCACACCAGACAATGACGCCCCGGTCGCAGGCCCTCTATCCGCGCTCAGCAATCTCGATAGCGATGACGTCAGCGTGCCTGTTGCAGGCGCGTTTAGCGATGTCGATGGCGACCCGCTCACCTTTGCGGCCAGTGGCTTGCCCGCCGGGCTGAGTATTGATCCTGCCACTGGCGTGATCAGCGGGACGATTGATCCATCTGCCTCGATCGGCGGGCCGAATGCTAACGGTGTTTACGAGGTCACGATCACTGCCGATGATGGCAATGGCGGCACCGTCTCAACCACCTTCACCTGGAGCGTAGCGAACCCTGCTCCGGTTGCGGTGAATGACACGGCATCGACCGCAGAGGACACGCCAACCAACATCCCCGTGCTCGCCAATGACAGCGACCCGGATGGTGATCCGCTGACGGTTATTGCTGCCAGTGCGCCCAATGGCACAGTCACGATCCTGCCAGACGGCACAATCGACTATACGCCGAACCCTGATTTCAACGGCGTCGACACGATCAGCTACACAATCAGCGATGGCAATGGCGGCACGGCCTCGGCAACTGTCACCGTAACGGTTGACCCAGAAAACGACCCGCCGGTTGCAGTCGATGATACGACCACCACGCTAGAAGACACCCCGGTCACCATTCCAGTGCTCGGCAATGATAGCGATGTGGACGGCGACGCGCTGACGGTGACTGATGCGACTGCGCCCAATGGCACGGTTGTGATCAACCCGGATGGCACAGTCACTTATACGCCGGACCCGGATTTCAACGGCACGGACGTCATCACTTACACAATTGATGATGGGAATGGCGGCACGGACACCGCGACCATCACGGTCAACGTCACGCCAGTGAATGATGCACCTGTTGCGGTGAATGATACTGCGGCGACGCCGGAAGACACGCCAGTTACGATCCCAGTGCTCGGCAATGACAGCGACGTTGATGGCGACCCGCTGACCGTGTCTGGCGCAACTTCGCCAGATGGCACCGTGACGATCAACCCGGACGGCACAATCACCTTTACGCCGAACCCAGACTTCAACGGCCCGGCCACGATCACTTATACAATTGACGACGGTAATGGCGGCACTGCCACTGCGACCGTTACGGTTGATGTGGCACCGCTGAACGATCCGCCGGTGGCCGTGGATGACACAGTCACAACGCCGGAAGACAGCCCGGTTACTGTGCCAGTGCTGGCTAACGACAATGATGTTGATGGCGATCCGCTGACCGTCACAGACGCGGTCGCGCCAAATGGTACTGTTGTGATCAACCCGGACGGCACAGTGACTTACACGCCAAACCCGAACTTCAACGGGACTGACGTGATCACGTATACAATCAGTGACGGCAATGGCGGCACGGATACTGCGACCATCACGGTCACGGTCGATCCAGTTAACGATCCGCCAGTAGCTGTCGATGATACGGTCGATGCGGTTGAAGATGAGCCGGTAACGATCCCAGTGCTCGGCAATGATAGTGATCTCGATGGCGATCCGCTCACTGTGACCGATGCGACATCGCCAAACGGCACTGTCACAATTAATCCGGACGGCACGATCACCTTCACGCCTGACCCAGACTTTAATGGGCCAACCACCATCACCTATACGATTGATGATGGCATGGGCGGCACTGCGACGGCGACGGTCACCGTCAATGTTGCACCGGTCAATGATCCGCCAGTTGGCACGGACGACACGGCGACAACTGACGAAGATACGCCGGTCACCATTCCTGCGCTCGCCAATGACACTGACGTTGATGGCGATCCGCTGACCATTGTCTCGGCCAATGCGCCCAATGGCACAGTTACGATCAACCCTGATGGCACGATCACTTACACGCCGAACCCCGACTTCAACGGCACTGATACGATCACGTATCAGGTGAGCGATGGAAATGGCGGCTTTGATACCGTGACAGTCACCGTCACGGTCAATCCGATCAATGATCCGCCCATCGCGGCCAATGACGTCTCCAGCGTGGATGAAGACAGTCAAGTCACCATCCCAGTGCTGGTCAATGATACCGATGCTGATGGCGATCCGCTGACAGTGACAGGCGCGTCGGCGCAAAACGGCACGGTCACGGTCAATCCAGATGGCACAATCACATACGTGCCGAACCCGGATTTCTTCGGGACCGATACGATCACTTACACGATCAGCGATGGCAATGGCGGCACCTCGACCGCGACCGTCACAGTGACCGTCAACAACATCAACGAAACACCGATTGACGAAGATGACACCTTCACCGTGATCAGCGGCGGCGAGCGCACGCTCGATGTTCTGGCCAATTCCAGCGATCCTGATGGCGATCCGCTGAGCGTCTTCTTCGCTGAAACCGACATTGGCACTGTCACGATCAACCCGGATGGCACGCTGGCCTTCACCGCACCGCCGGAATTTGATGGCATCGCGACGATCACCTACATCGTGTCGGACGGCAATGGCGGCTTCGTCACCTCGACCGCGACAGTGACTGTGGTTCAGGCGACCGCAGACATCTCCTTCCTCATTGGCGGCAATGACCCAGCACCGGGTCTGCCTGATAGCTGGCCAGTTGACCGCGTGCTTGACCAGAGTGATGCATTTATCAGCGCGCCGCTCGTGATCCTCGATGCGGTCAATGATTTCCGCGATCTGCGCGGCACGGGCACGCTCAATGTTGATCAGCCGCTGCTCAATGCAGTGAATGACATTGATCCACTGAACGGCATTGGCGGGTTCGACTCTAACGGCCATCCGATCAATGATCTGACCCGCCATCTCGATGATATTCGCGACCTGCGCTTTGGCCTTGATAGCCTGTTCGATCCGCGCTTTGGCGACTTCCTGCCAGAAAGCCTGACCGGCTTCTCGGTCCGTCAGCTGAGCACAGGCAATGATCTGTTTATGATCGAGAGCATCGTGCGTGACCGCGTGGTCTATGTCGAAATGCGTGACATTGGGCCTGAGAGCGCGCCGCGCGTTACCGAGTTCCAGCTCGTCGCACGCGATGGATCGCCTTTGCCAGACTGGATCCGCATGGATGCACGCGGGCTCGCGATTATTGAGCGTCCGGTTGATGCAGAGACAATTCGCCTGATCGTTCGCGCAGTGCTCGCCAATGGGGAAACCGTGGAAACTGCGGTTGTCATCCAAGGGGCAACGGGCGAGATTCAGCTCGATACTGGCGATAATTCGCAGGCCGCGCGGGCGGATAAGCTGGGCGCGCTGATGGCGCGGGCCGAGGCAGAAAAAGACACTGAGGCGAGTGATTTGCTCGCTGCATTTACGTAATGGTTTTTAGGGACGGTCTTTCGAGACAGAAAAGGGTGACGTTATGAACAAGGGTATCGCACTGGTAAGCGCATCGGCAATTTTCGTAAGTGCCTGCGCCACTGTCCCCGAGCCGTTTACGGCCACTGAGCTCAATGAAGCGGCGCAGCGTAACATTACGCAGGTCGATGTTGATCAAGAGCCAATTACAGCCCCGGTCGACCTTTACGAAGCGATGGCGCGCGCGCTGAAGTACAATCTCGATTACAAGGTTGAGCTGATGGAGATGGCTCTGCGTGACCGCGAGCTTAATCTGCAACGCTATGATATGCTGCCGCAATTGGTGGCCAGCGCTGGCTATGCTGGCCGCAATAATTTCGCTGGTGCCAGCTCTCTTTCGCTACTGACACGGCGCCAATCGCTTGAACCTTCCACTTCGCAGGAACGCGACCTGTTCACCGCTGACCTCGCACTCAGCTGGGATGTGCTCGACTTCGGTCTCTCCTATGTGCGGTCAAAGCAAGGCGCTGACGAGGTACTGATCGCTCAGGAGCGCCGGCGTAAGGTTGCCAACCGGATTATTGAAGACGTGCGATCCGCCTATTGGCGCGCGGTTAGCGCTGAGCGCTTGCTGACCAAACTGCAAGAACTGGAAGGCTCGGTTACCACCACGCTCGACAATTCTGAGCGCTTGGCAGAGCGCCGTTTGTCAGCGCCTCTTACGGCCCTGACATATCAGCGTGAACTGCTCGAAATTCAGGCGCAAATCCGCAAGCTTCAGCGCGAATTGGTAGTCGCCAAGGCGCAGCTTGCGGCGCTTATGAATTTGCGCCCCGGTGTGGAGTTCACGCTCGCATTGCCTGACCGCACTAATCAGCTTCCTGCGGTTAAATATGACGGCGAGGACATGATGATGACCGCGCTGCTCAATCGGCCCGAACTGCGCGAAGTCAGCTACCGACAACGGATCAACTCGCGTGAGCTTGATGCGGCATTGCTCTCAGCACTCCCCAGTTTCCGGGGTGTGCTGGGCGTGAATGTCGATTCCAATGACTTCCTGTTCAATAACAATTGGATCAATTACGGCGCACGGGCCAGCTGGAACGTGCTGAACCTTTTCCGTCTGCCAGCGCATAAGCGCGCTGTCGAAGCTCAGGACGCTCTGCTCGAGCAGCGCGAGCTTGCTTTGACCATGGCCGTCATCACGCAGGTTCACGTATCGCGCGCTCGCTTTGGCCATCTCACGAAGGAACTGGATACAGCGTCACGTCAGATGGGCGTTCAGGACAAGATCTTGGGTCAAATTCGCTCTGGCCATAGCGCTGGTGCGATGAGCCGTCAGACCTTGCTGCGCGAGGAAATGAACACTCTAGTGGCTGAGGTGAAATACGATATCGCCTATGCTGAGGCACAAAATGCCTACGCCAATCTGTTCGCTTCGATGGGTATTGACGAATTCAGCCCCGATGTGACTGGCCAAGAAGATGTTGCCACTTTACGCGCGTCACTTGCACAATTGTGGCAGGACCGCGAGAATGCGATGCGCCTATCGGGCGGCCAATAATCAGGGCGGCAGATAATGAGTGACGAGACGCAGCCGGGAGAATTTGAGCCGGGTGCAGACAATAACAAGACCAAGCTCCTGATCGGAGGCGGCATCGCTGCGGCCGTCATGCTGGGCGCTTATGTCTATGCCAATAGCGGCGAGACGGTTTGGTCCGACACAGAAGCCCAAGCCGACACAGCGGACAGCGAAGCTGAAGGTGAGGCTGTTGCAGCGGCTGAGGAACCTGAGCCAGAGCCGGAGCTTTCCGCGCGCGGCGTAATCAAGGCAAAAGAGGAATCGACAGTCGCCTCGCGAATGACTGCCAAGATAACAGCTCTACCGTTTGGCCAGGGGCAAAGCTTTCGCCGTGGGGCGTTACTCGCGCGGTTTGATTGTTCGTCCATTCGCGCGCAATTGGCCGCTGCGCGTGCCTCTGCGAATGCCTATCAAACAACGTACGAAACCAATGTTGAGCTTGATGCTTTCGAAGCGGTAGGCAAGAATGAAGTCGCGGTATCGCGGGCTAATCTGGGCAAAGCCAATGCTGAGGCTGCTGCTATTTCTGCACAGCTCAAAGACTGCGCGGTGTATGCCCCCTTCTCTGGCTCTGTGGTCGAGGAAATTGCCAGCAAGGGCGAGATTGCAGCGAGCGGCCAACCGCTGATGCGCATTCAAAGCGGCGGCGATCTGGAAGCGGAATTGATTGTGCCCAGCAATTGGCTGACCTGGCTGCGCCCGGGCGCTGACTTCACCTTCGCGATTGACGAGACAGGCGTCGATATCACCGGCTCTGTCACACGGCTCGGCGCGGCGGTTGATCCGGTCAGCAAGACGATCCGCATTTCGGCCAATATTGACCGGGGCGACGGGCTGGTCCTGCCCGGCATGAGCGGGACGGCAACGTTCAAAGAACCCGAGCCAGAGCCTGTGCCAGAGGCCGAGCCCGAGACGCCGGACGGCGCGCCCGAAGCTCAAGAGACGAGCGGAACCGATGGCCGCCAGTCAAGCTGAGCCGCGCAAAACCGCGCCCAATCTGACCCAGGCCTCTTCTGGCCGGACGCCGAACACAGCGGCTGCTCCTGATGCGCAAAAGCTAGCGGCATTGCTGCAATTTGAAGCGGATATTCGCCGGCAATCCAGCGTCAATGAGCTACAATATCTGATTGCAAATGATGCGCGCGCGCTAATCCCATATGGCCAGCTGTTCATTCTGCGCCAGAAGACGATTGGTGAGGGATTTAAAGTCACTTGCGCGTCCTCGCTCGCCACAATTGACCGCAATGCGCCGCTTATCCACGCGCTTGAAAAACTGGTTGATCGCCTTGGACAAGAGTTTGGCCTCGACAGCCCGCATGATTTCGACATGGCGCGATGGGGCGATGACGAGGCGCTCGCTGATTATCCTTATAGCCAGCTGCATTGGGAGCCATTGAAAGGCGAAGATAGCAGCGTGTTTGGCGGCTTGCTCGCTGGGCGCGAAGAGGCATTCCGCGAAGGCGAGAAGAAGCGCTGGGAGCGGATTGGTGAGACTTCCGCTCATGCTTGGCGCACGCTCACTGCGAACAAGCCCGTGCGCCGCCTGCCCACGCTGGACAGCAAAAAGAAAAAATGGATCGCCGCTGCGGTTGTTATCGGCCTGCTGTTCCCGGTACGCCTGACCGCACTTGCCCCGGCTGAGATCGTCGCCGAGCGCCCCTTCGTGGTGGCCGCGCCGTTCTCGGGGCGGATTGCGAGCATTGCCGTCACGCCCAATGCGCCGGTTAAGCAGGGCGAGGTACTGCTAAGGTTTGATGATGTGCGGCTCGCCAATGAGCTGGAGCTAGCACAGGAAAAACTTTCGGTCGCCCGCTCCCGGCTTGAACGCTCCACTAGCTCGGCGTTCGGCGGGCAGGATGAGACATCCGACATCGCCATTATGCAGGCCGAGCTGGAGGTTGCGCAGGCCGAATATGATTATGCCAAAGAGCTGGTCGGCCAGTCCGAGATCACGGCGCCGCGCGATGGCATGGCGCTGTTCAGCGACCGGCGCGATTGGGAAGGCCGCGCGGTCAATATTGGCGATCCGATCATGCAAGTCGTTGATCCAGAAGCCGTTATGATCCGCATTGATTTGCCGTCAGCTGAGCAAATGTCGCTGGAGAAAGGCGCCAAGGTCAAAATGTGGTTGGACTCGCAGCCTCTCTGGGCGGTCGATGGCACTCTGGAAACCGCCAGCTATCAGGCGCGGCAGACACCCGAGGGCACCCTGGCCTTTGCGCTTACTGCCAAGCTCAATTCTGACACGCCGCGAATTGGCTCACGCGGGACAGCACAAGTCTATGGGCGCTGGGTGCCATTTGTTTATTCGCTGCTACGCCGGCCAATTTCTGCGCTGCGCCAGTTCATCGGGTTTTAGGCCCGGGCGATGGCGAGCACCCCAATCTCAATTGAACTTCCGGACATTCCCGCGCCCCCGCCGCTCCCTTCATTGCGGCAGGAATTGCGGATTGAACCTGGAGCACCGCTCATCACGGGTGCACCCAGCTGGAATTTGTTCGACCCTGTCCGCCACGCTTTTTTCCAGCTGGGCCGAGCCGAGTTCACCGTTTTGTCACGCTGGGCATCGGGCAAGATGGATGGGATCGGCGAAGAGCTCGCCGCTCATGGCCTGACCGGCGAGGAAGCTGACGAAGCCTTTAACGCGGTGATCGAATTTGCCTCGAGCAATGCGCTCACGGTGGAGCCGATCGGGCAAGAGGCGGTCGCCGCTTACACCGCGCAGCGAGCAGCAGGCAAAAAGGCGGCGTGGAAATGGCTCCTCGACAATTACCTCTTCATCCGGTTGCCGCTGGTTAAGCCTGCGCGGTTTCTCGAACGCACCATAGATCGAGTCCGCCCGCTTTGGTCCATCTACAGCCTTATCTTCTTTGCTGTCCTTGCGCTCAGCAGCCTGTTTCTGGTCTCTCGCCAGTGGGACGCTTTTCTTGCGTCCTTCCTCTATTTCTTCAGTTGGCAAGGTCTCGCCGCATATGGCCTTGGCCTGATTTTTGTAAAAATCCTTCATGAGCTGGGCCACGCCTACACAGCGACCCGCTATGGCTGCCGCGTGCCGAGCATGGGCGTCAGTTTCCTTGTCATGATGCCCGTGCTCTATACTGACACCACATCGGCCTGGCGGCTCAAATCGCGCAAACAGCGCCTGGCGATTGATTGTGCGGGCGTCGCCACCGAGCTGATGATTGCCAGCATCGCAACGATGGCTTGGGTACTGCTGCCTGAGGGAACTTTGCGCAGCGTCGCCTTTGTTCTGGCGACCACCAGCTGGATCATGAGCCTTGCGGTCAATCTCAATCCGTTCATGCGGTTTGATGGGTATTACGTGCTCTCAGACCTTTTGAATGTGCCCAACCTTCAGCCTCGCGCCTTCGCTCTGGGGCGCTGGAAATTGCGCGAGGTGCTGTTCTCGCTGGATGATCCTATGCCCGAAATGGCGCCGCGGCGCCTCCACCGAGGTATGATCTTCTATGCCTATGGCACTTGGATTTACCGCCTGTTCCTGTTCACCGGGATCGCGATCCTCGTCTACAATGTATTCTTCCAACCGCTTGGCCTGATCCTGGCTGTGGTCGAGATGGCCGTCTTTGTGTTCCGGCCGATCGTGGCCGAGTTGAAAGTCTGGTACGAGATGCGGGAGCGCATATTTTCTGGCCGGCGCGGAAAGGCATGGATTTGGATATTGGGCGCGCTGATTTTGGCTGCCATTCTGCCTCTTGATCGCTCCGTCTCTGGCTATGCGGTGTTAACCCCTGTCGGGGCTTCGCCCATTATCGCGGGCGAGGCATCCCGCGTTGAGCAGGTCTTTGTCAGCAATGGCGCGCGGGTGAGCGCGGGTGATCCGCTGATAGAACTGACCGCCCCTGAAATCACCGCTCAGGCCGCCGCCACCAAAGTCCGCATTGCGCAGCTGCAATTGCAATTTGGCCGGGCCGTTGCTGATGATCGCGACTTGTCCAACCGCTCCGTTATCGAACGCGAATTGGCGCGCGAACGAAATAAGCTGGCCGGGCTTGAAAAACGCGCTGACAAACTGATCTTGCGTGCTCCAGTCAGCGGCGTCGTTTCTGGCGTCGCGCCTGATGTCCATTCAGGTCGGTGGCTAGAGGGTTCAGAAGTGATCGCGCATGTCATCACCCCGCAAAATTATGACCTTCAGGCGTTTGTACGCGAAGACGATGTGTGGCGGCTGGAGCAAGGCGCAGGAGGCACTTTCGTGGCAGCTGATGCGGGCGGTCCTTCGCGCGAGGCAAAGCTGCTGGAGATTTCGACCAGCGCGATTGAGCGGCTCGACCAGCCTATCCTTGCCTCAAGCAATGGCGGGCCAATCGCGACCGATAAGGATGGTGATTTGCTCAAACCTCGTGAGGCCTATTACCGGGTCCGGCTGATCGCGGAGCAAGGCGAGATTGGCGATGAAGACTACCAGATTCAATTGGTGCCCGGCTCAGTGCAAATCTCAACTAAGGGACGTTCCTTCGCGGGTTGGGCGCTGGGCGAAGTTGCGCGTATGGTCCGCCGCGTGATCTGACAGCATTGCACTCGTAGGCTGATCCTCTAGGTTGCGTTTGTCCCAACCGATAGCCGAGGTATCTATGATCCGTTCCGTCTTGCTTGCCAGCGTCGCTGCAGTCGCTGCCGTTCCCGCAATTACTCTTGCTCAAGATAGTGAGGAGAGCTTTGGCGGAACGAAGGGCGCGGACCTTTCTATCGAGGCGATGGAACCGGATGGAGGCAGCATCACGATCGGGCGCGCTGGTGACAATCCTGCAGACATCGCGCGCTATCTGCTCGCATCTGGAGCGGGTGCAGCGAACCTCTCGCCCGACGGTAAGACCATCGCTTTCGCGTGGGATGTAACTGGCGAATCCGAACTATGGGTGATGCCTGCGAGTGGAGGACAGCCGCAGCAGGTCACTTTCAAGACCGGTGTATTCGCGCCAATCTGGACGCCGGACGGATCGAGCCTGTTTTACTCCGCTGACCGTGACGGCAACGAGCAACCTGGCTATTTTGCGCTTACTCCCGACGGAAAAAGCGAAAGCGAAGTACTGCCTGCTGCAAGCGGTGATTTCCGGCGTTTTGGCGATTTCGCCGCTGATGGCAGCTTTGTTTACGCATCGACCGCGCGAGGGACGGGCGTGTTCGATGTCTATCGCGGAACTCTGGATGGCGAAAGCGAGCTGATAGTCGAAGCCGAGCTTGGGTTGTCACCACACTCGATTTCGCCCGATGGCAAATATGCGTTGGTCACTGAGACGGTGGGCGAGGACGCAAACAATCTCTACCTTCTCGACCTGCGCACCAAGGAAATGACGACAGTCTCGAAACCGCCTGTCGAAGAGCGTGCCGAGCACGTCTTAGGCGGTTTCGAATGGATGCCCAATTCCTCCGGCTTCTATTTTTCGACCAATGTGGGCCGGGAATTCAGCACGCTTTCGTTCTACAGCATCGAGAGCGGAACGTTTGAGCGGGTGTTCGAAACGGAATGGGATGTCGAGAATCTGGAGGTTTGCGGAAGCGACCCAAAAGGCAGCTATCTTTACTGGACTCAGAACCAAGACGGTTTCGACACGCTGCATGGTTGGCACACAGCCGACAAACGTCCGATCCCGATGCCCGAACTGCCTGAAGGCAATTACTATCTCGATTGCGAGGGGGACGGGGAGCTACTTGTGCGCGTCAATGGCTGGCAGACGCCGGGCGAATTGTGGATGACCAACCCCATTTCTGGCACGATAGACAAGGTGTTCTCTGCCAACCTGGCCGGGCTCGATCCCGATCGGCTCGTTCGGCCGCAAGTGGTTCGTTACAAAGCTCGCGACGGCGTGGAGTTGCAGGGTCTTCTTTATCTTCCCGAAGGTGCCGGTGCAGGTGAGAATGCTCCGCCCGTTGTATTCTCTGTCCATGGTGGACCATCGGGTCAGTCCCAGGCCCGGTTCAACGGTGTGGCGCAATACCACGTGGCACGCGGTGTAGCTGTGTTCCAGCCGAACATTCGCGGATCAATCGGTTTGGGTCGGACCTATTCAACTCTGGATGATCGCGAAAAGCGACTCGATTCTGTCCGCGATCTTGTCGACCTGAAAAATGCGCTCGCAAGCGATGGCCTGATCGATGGAAGCAGGGCAGCAGTAATGGGCGGCTCCTATGGTGGCTATGCAGTCAACGCCGTGCTCGCGGAATATCCCGGAGAATTTGCTGCGGGAGTTTCATTGTTCGGTGTCGCCGACTGGGTGACCGCGCTCGAGATCGCTTCGCCTGCACTCAAGGCGTCGGACAAGATCGAATATGGAGACATCACTGAGCAAAAGTGGCGCGACTTCTACACCGTCAATTCGCCCATCCGCAAAGCCGACCAGATCACAGTTCCAGTGCTGTACTCACATGGCGTAATGGATCCACGCATCGACATATATGAGACAGAGGTGATGGTGAAAACGCTGCGCGCCAACGGTGTACCAGCCCCATTCATCCGCATTCCCGACGAAGGCCACGGCTGGCGCAAGCTCTCCAACCAGCTGTTCTATTTCCGCAAGCAAGCGGAATTTATTGAGGAACAACTGGGGCTTACAGAAGCAGAATAAGCGGAGAGGTTTAGTGGAAGATCGTGGCGCCTAGCCCCGCCTATCTCGCGCCGCCTCTAGTGCTTCAAACCGCAGCACTGAAACGCCGCTTTGACTGCTGGCGATAGGGGTCAAACAGGGCCGCTATCGTGCGCGTATAGGGCAAGCCATCGGGCGTGATGGTGAGATAGTCACCGTCAAGCGAGGCGAGGCCCCGCACAGTAAATGGGCAAAGCGCGCCCTTGATCTCTGCCGCGATATTCTGTGGTAGCTTTGCTCGCCCCTGACACAGTAGAGCCTCGATAACATTCCCATGCTGCTGATCTGCTTCAGTGCGATGAACTCCCCCAACCGCCGCAAGCTGATCTTGCGAGCACATCATACGGTATCGGCCAGAGTTCTTTTCATTCTGAACCAAGAGGCCGGGGAAAGAAGATATTGCCGATGCACCAAGTCCGATAAGCGTTGGTGCTTGATCCTCGGTAAAACCCTGAAAGTTCCGGCGCAGTGTTCCGTTGATCGCCGCGCTGGCCAGCGGGTCACCGCCTGGCTTGGCAAAATGATCAAAGCCGACAGGCGTATATCCATGCGTGCAGAGATAGGCAAAACCGTGATTGGCCATTGCGAACCGCTCAGCCTGGTCGGGCAAGTTGCTTGCATCAATCGCCCGCTGGCGCGGGACAATGTGCGGGACATGCGCATATCCGAACAGCGCAACCCGGTCCGCCCCCAAGATCCGCGTGCGGTGCAGGCTATCTGTTAAATCGTCGCACGTTTGTTCAGGTAATCCATACATCAGGTCGAAGTTCAGGGAGGTGACTCCGGCATCGCGCAGCCAATCGACAGCCTGCACGATCAAGTCTTCACTTTGCTCGCGCCCAATCGCCTTTTGACAGCGCGGCGCAAATGTTTGCACACCCAGGCTGGCACGCTGAAATCCCACCATTTCTATCGCTTGCGCCCATTCAGCCGAAAACGTCCGCGGATCCAACTCGGTTGAGAACACCGGATTATCGAGGGCAAAATGTTGAGCCAGCGCATCCACCAGCATGAGCATATCAGAGGGACGGATCGCGTTGGGGCTGCCGCCGCCAAAGCTCACGCGTTTGATGCGGGTGCCCCGTGGTAACAGAGAACCAACCAGCTCAATCTCGCGGTGCAGAGCCGCAAGATAGCTTATGAGCCTCCTGCGCCGGTTCGCCCTCCCAGTATTGCAACCGCAATAATGGCAAATCTTCTCACAGAAGGGGATATGCAGATAGAGCGAGATATCGCCTTCTGCATTTTCCAACGCCTCGCGATATGTTGATGAGTCAAGCGCGCCAAACTCGGCGGCGGTCGGATAGCTGGTGTAACGCGGAACGGGCGTGCTCAGCAGGTCAGGATGATAAGGCCACATGCGAGGGGATTACGGCAGGTGTCATTAGCGGTCATTGATCTCGATCAATTTGCTTGCGGCATGATCCAGCATGGCATCCTTGATTATGACAGGGACCATCTTGGGCCGGCTCATCGTCTGCAATTGGGATATCAATTTCGATCACGCTGTCGCCACTGCATAGGAGTGCGGTAATTGTTTTGCCCTCTTGTGGCAGCGGACCAAGTAATGCGGGCAACAGAGCGATGAGGCTAAACCCGGCAGCGTTCATGTCTCATCCTCCTCTTCATCGATCAGAATACGGTGCGCGGCACCATCGAGATCCTCAAATTGGCCGCGTCGCATCGCCCAGAAGAACGTGACCAGTCCGAGCAAGCCAAGTCCCAGCGCGACAGGGATCAAGATCAACAGGCCGCTCATGAGGCAGATCTCGCCAATCGGAGCGAATTGCCCACCACGACAAGCGAGCTGACTGACATGGCAATGGCCGCGATGAGCGGAGTAACCAGACCAGCCAGCGCCAACGGAACCGCACAGACGTTGTAAAGCACTGAAAACGTGAAATTCTGACGCACTATGCGCATGCAGGCGCGCGAGACGCGGACAGCTAGCGCAACAGGCATCAGCCCGCGTCCCGTAAACACGGCATCGGCGGCCTGCTGGCTCACATCGCTGGCGCTGCTGGGCGCAATTGATGCGTGGGCCGCAGCGAGCGCTGGGCCGTCATTGATGCCATCGCCAACCATCAGCGGGCGTCGCCCCAGGTCTCGTAGGTTTTCGAGCAGGGTGAGCTTGTCTTGCGGGCTAGCGTCGGCGCGGGCGTCAATGCTGAGCGTTCGCGCAACGTCTTCCACCGCACTGCTGCGGTCACCTGAGACGATGCCGCTTTCAATACCGAGCGTACCCAGCGCCTCGAGAGTGTCCTTGGCGTCTTCTCTAAGCGGATCGGCAAAGTGAATAAGGCACCCGCGTTCGCCAATGCGAAGCTGCGTTACAGGCACGCCATGAGTGCTGTCGGATTTGCCTAGCGTAACCGCTACGCCATTCCAAACACCGCTCATCCCGTGACCGGACTGTTCGGTTATATCGTTCACTTGCGCCGGTGTGACACTGGCAACGCGCAGCACATCGGCCAGCCCTCGGCTCAGCGGATGGTGGCTAGCCTGCGCGAGCGCCAGAGCGACTGAACGCGCCTCGTTATCAAGCTCAGAGATATCAGCACGCGGAGCGCCAAGAGTGAGTGTGCCGGTTTTGTCGAACAGGGCGAGATCAACTTCCGCCAATCGCTCCAGAGCGCTGCCATCTTTCACCAGCAGGCCGCGTTTGATCAGTGCGCCCGATGCGACAACTTGGGCTGCAGGGACTGCCAAACCCATTGCGCAAGGGCAGGTGATTATCAGCACTGCGATGGCGATCACCAGCGATTGATGCACGCCTACGCCCGCTATCATCCAGCCCACAAAAGCGAGGGCAGCGAGCGTGTGAACGAGGGGCGCGTAAAGCCGCGAGGCGCGGTCAGCGATACGGACGTAGCGGCTGCGTGATTGCCCGGCCTCGTCCATCAGACGCGCAATCTCGGCGATGAGAGTGTCTGAAGAGGTAGCGGTAATGCGCACCTCAAGCGGGCCTGATAGAGCAATGGCGCCTGCGTGAACTGTGCTGCCTATACGCGCATTTTCGGGCCTGCTCTCTCCGGTCAGCATAGCGTTATCTATGGTGCCTTCGCCCTTCTCAACCACGCCATCGGCGGCCAGCGCTTCACCTGCCGCGACAAGCATAATCATACCCGGCTTCAGCGCGTCAGCGGATAAAGTACTCGCCTGTCCATCTGCGCCAATAATCTGAGCACTCTTGCCCATGCGGGAAAGCAGCGCGCCGATCGCGGCACGCGTCTTGGTCCGCATCGCAGCATCCAATGCGCGGCCCGCCAGCAGGAAGAAAAGCAGCATGACCGCACTTTCAAAATAGGCATGACCGCCGCCCACCGCAGTTTCGTATAGACTGAGGCCCGTTGCCAAAAGCACGCCGATGGAAATTGGCACGTCCATATTTGTCCGGCGATATTTGAGCGCCATCCAGGCCGAGGCGAAGAAAGGCCGGCCCGAATAGACGATCACCGGGACGGCAATGATAGCCGACAGCCAATGGAACAGATCGCGCGTCGCGCCCTCTGCGCCTGACCATACGCTGACCGAGAGCAGCATAACGTTCATCATGCCAAAGCCAGCAACGGCGAGTGCGCGCTGCAGGCGCTTGGCCTCTTTCTCGTCCTTGGCGACCGGATTGTCAGCGGATGGCTGCACTTCAAAGCCAATCTTGGCGAATGCTTCAATCAGCGCGCCTTCGTCAACGGACGGTGCATGGCGCACGGCAACACGCTTCGCAGAGAAATTGACCCGCGCCGCCTCCACGTCTGAGACCTTGGCCAGCTCGCGCTCAATCTTGGCGATGCAGCCCGCGCAGCGAATGCCCGGCACGGTGAAACGTGTGTCCAACAGCGAGGCATCATCTGCCGCTTTGAGGTGGAGCGGTGCGTTCATCGAATGGTATCCTCGCGGACCCAAATGTCACCGCCGGATTGGATGGTGACCCGCACAATCCAGCGTCCCTCGGGCAGCTCCTCTTGCGATACAAACTGGCCACTGCCATCGGACGCAAAGGTTAGCTCTCGCGGGTCGGGTTGCCCCAGCGGACGGCGGATTTGCGCAGACAGAAAGGCGCCAGCCGGCACCTGCTCAGTCGCGACGCTCAGCCGGTCATCACGCCGTGCCAATTGCGCATCCCAACCCAGCTTCTCCTGCTGCTGCGCCTGCTCGAGCCAGCCGTTGAATTTCTGGCTCGCAACATAGGAGTTATCGACCACTGTCCCACTGAAACCGCGCGTCGCAAAGGTCGCCATCGTGAAGTTCACTGCGATCACGATGGCGAAACCGCCCACAAGTATCGCGGCGAATTTCTTACCGGTCATTTCACGCTGCATCGCGGGTTCTTTGGGCATCAGGGGTTCTCCGGCGTTTGGAAGCGGGTCTCGACCTCATCGGTCTCGCCCTGTTCATCGAGCGAGGTGAGGCGGAAGCTGAAATCTTGCGCAGCGGCGCCCTGAGGTACCATCACATAAGCGCGGATAGTGCGGACCTGATCCGCAGGCACTTCGACACGCTGCGTTGGTGCGGCATTGCTGCGATCAATGCCGTCAGTCCACATGACCCCGCCGGGCAAACTTGCTAGCGCGATTTCCATTTCGCGCGGGCGATTTTCCATATTCCTCAGCTTGAGCGTATAGGAATTACGCACCGAACCATCGCTCATCAGAATAAAGGGCGGATTGCGATCCGCCGCGACGCTCAAATCGGTATGGCTGCGCACGCCGAGTGCGAACAGCATGGCAAGGCCGATCGCGCCCCAAATGCCGAAATAGATGAGCGTGCGCGGACGCAGCAGAGTGCGCAATACAGGCCGAGGTGTTTCCCCTGCGGCCTCGCGTTCGCAATCCTCCAGCGTCGCATAATCGATCAGTCCCCGCGGACGTCCAACATCTTTCATCACCTGATCGCACGCATCGATACAGAGCGCGCAGGTGATGCAGCCAATTTGCGGCCCTTCGCGAATATCAATGCCGGTTGGGCAGACCTGCACACATTGCATGCAATCAATACAGTCACCGTACTCATCCGGTTTTTGCTGAGCCTTCTTCAGACTGCCACGTTTTTCCCCGCGCCAATCCTTATACGTCACCATCAGCGATTTTTCGTCCATCATCGCTGTCTGAATGCGCGGCCATGGGCACATATAGACGCATACCTGCTCGCGCATGAAGCCGCCCAATACGACTGTAGTCAGCGTCAGAATAGCGACGGTGATGTAAGCAACAGCTGCCGCTTGTCCGGTCCAGAAATCCACCGTCAGCGTTGGCGCATCGGCGAAATACATGATCCACGCGCCGCCGGTCCAAAAGCCGATGAACAGGTAGATCGTCCATTTGAAGCCGCGCCGCATCACCTTGCCCCAGGCCCACGGGGCCGCGTCCAGCCTGTGCCGTGCATTGCGGTCACCATCAACAAACCGGTCGACATGCTGAAACAAATCAGTCCAAACTGTTTGTGGACATGCATAGCCGCACCATGCTCGGCCAACTGCGCTAGTGACCAGGAACAGGCCAATACCCGCCATGATCAGCATGCCCGCGACGAAATAGAATTCGTGCGGCCAGATCTCTATATTGAACATGTAGAACCGGCGATTTGCCAGATCGAGCAGCACCGCCTGGTCTGGCGCGAATGGCCCGCGATCCCAGCGTATCCAAGGCGTACCGTAATAGATCGTTAGCGTGACGATCATCACTAGCCATTTGAACCGGCGAAACGAGCCGTCAATGCGCTTGTTATGAACCGCTTTGCGCGCTTCATACATGGATTCCGGTGGCTCTGGCGGGGACGGAGCGCCGGAAGAGCCTTCGCCGCGCCCCAAAGCACCTGACCAGTCACGAGACCTGCCAGTGGAAGAGGTGTCAGCGCTGCTGCTCACCGTTTTCCACCTCGCCATCAGCCTCCATGATCGGCTCGGCCACTATCTCGGGCTCTGTTTGCTCGGCACCCTCGCCCCCGCCGCGTGAATGGACATAAGCGGTCAGCATCTTCACCGTTTCCGGATCGAGCCGGTCACCCCAAGCGGGCATTACGCCCATGCGCGGATTGAGGATCTGCTGTTTGATCGCGTCTTTGGTTTGCCCGCGCAGCCAGATCGCGTCGTTGAGGCGCGGCGCACCGACCGACCGATCACCTTCACCGGTCGCGCCATGGCAAGCGAGGCAATTGTCCGCGTAAATCTGTGCACCGACAGCATTGCCATCTGCCTTGCCGCTTAGAGACAGAACATGCTCGGCCACAGCATCAAGCTGGCCTGCATCAAATATCCCTTCAAAAGCGGGCATAATGCTCTGGCGTAGCTCGTTATTGTCGGGCTGACGAATACCGCGATCAATAGAATAATGGATCGCCTCCAAATCGCCGCCCCACAGCCATGCATCATCATTAAGGTTGGGATAGCCGAGTGTCTGGCTGCCCGCGCCTCCCGAGCCATGGCACTGCAAACAATGCAATTTGAACGCGGCGTTCCCCCCTGCGACAGCTTGACGGAAGAGCGCCGGGTTGTCGCGCAGATTGGCAACTGGCGTCGCTGCCAACTGCTCTCGCAAGCCTTGTTGTTCAAGGGCGCGAGCATCCAATTCCTTGGACAGCTCGCCTCGGCTTGACCATTCGAGCACACCAGCAGTCGCCTTGTTGACGAGCGGCCATGCAGGGTATGCGATCACATAGACAACTGACCATGCAATGCAGAGGTAGAAGGTCCACAGCCACCAGCGCGGCAGCGGGGTGTTGAGTTCTTCGATGCCGTCCCATTCATGGCCAACAGTCTCAGTGCCGGTAGGCTCGTCAATCCGCTTGCCTGGGCCTTGGCCGGGTGTTTCATTTGCCATGATCAATTTCCTCCCCGTCAGCAAAGATCGAGGTTGCTGCTTCCTGATTGCGCTCCTTTGCTCCAGGCCGGAAAGGCCATAGGCACAGCAGTAGGAACAGCATCAGCATCACGACAAGGGCATAGCTGTCGGCAAAATGCCTCAGGGTCTCATAGAAGCTCACCGGCCCTTCTCCTCTGCGAGTTCCTGCTGCGCGGCGGCGCTATCCACATCGACCAAAGTGCCGAGCATTTGGAGATAAGCGATCAGGGCATCCATTTCCGTCAGGCGAGAAGGATTGCCGTCAAAGTCGCGAACCTGCGCTTTTGGATAGCGCGCGAGCAGATCATCAACATCACCCTCTGCATCGGGGTTGCCCTGAAGCACAATGTCGACCATCGCCTGCGCAACGTCCTCGTCAGTATAGGGTACGCCAACACGGCGCAGCGCCGTTAGCGTCGCCGCCGGATCGCCAACCTCCAGGTCCGTCTCGGCAAGGAAGCCGTACTTCGGCATGATGCTCTCCGGCACCACCGCTTGCGGGTCAATCAGATGCTGGACATGCCATTCATCCGAATAGCGATTGCCCACGCGTGCCAAATCTGGCCCGGTCCTCTTTGAACCCCATTGGAACGGGTGATCATACATGCTTTCGGCAGCCAGAGAGTAATGGCCATAGCGCTCCACCTCATCGCGGAACGGACGGATCATCTGGCTGTGGCAGGTGTAGCAGCCTTCGCGAATGTAGATGTCCCGGCCCGCTTGCTCGAGCGGGGTGTATGGCCGCATGCCCTCTACTTTCTCGATCGTGTTATCGAGATAGAAAAGCGGGGTTATCTGCACCAGGCCGCCAATTGCGACCGCGATAAAAGTGCATACCGCAAGCAGCGTGATATTGCGTTCAAGCGACTTGTGACGTTCGGTCATGCTCATGCGCTTGGCTCCCTTATTCGGCCGGAACGGCGGTTGGTCCGCCCTTCGCAGGTGGGTTATCGACGATCGGGCGATCCTTCTCAGGATCAGGCGCGGTGTTGAGCAAGCTCGGCTCATCGCGGAGTTTGCCCGCAAGTGTCATCCAAACATTGTAAGTCATGATTACTGCGCCAGCGAGGTACAGGAGCCCGCCAAAAGCGCGCATCACATACATCGGGAACATCGCCGCGACACTGTCGGCAAAGGACCAGACGAGATAGCCTGTTTCCGGATCAACCTCGCGCCACATCAGGCCTTGCTGAATGCCGGCGACCCACATGCTGGCAGCGTAGAAAACGATGCCAAGTGTCGCGAGCCAGAAGTGCCAGTTGATCATCCGCAGTGAGAACATCCGCTCACGCTGCCACAGCCGCGGTACGAGGAAGTACACGCAAGCGAAGGTGATCATCCCGTTCCAGCCCAGCGCGCCAGAATGCACGTGTCCAATAGTCCAGTCAGTATAGTGGCTGAGGCTGTTAACGCTCTTGATCGACAGCATTGGCCCTTCGAAAGTGCTCATTCCGTAGAAGGCCAGCGCCATGACCATCATCCGGATGATAGGATCAGTGCGGACTTTGTCCCAAGCCCCGTTAAGCGTCATGAGGCCGTTAATCATGCCGCCCCAGCTGGGCATCCACAACATGATCGAGAACACCATACCCAGCGTCTGCGCCCAATCGGGCAGCGCGGTATAATGGAGGTGATGCGGCCCAGCCCAAATGTAGAGGAAGATCAGCGACCAGAAGTGAATGATCGAAAGCCGGTAGCTATAAACAGGACGTTCGGCCTGTTTGGGCACGAAGTAATACATCATCGCAAGGAAGCCCGCGGTGAGGAAGAAGCCCACTGCATTGTGGCCGTACCACCACTGCACCAGCGCATCTTGTACACCGGCGAACACCACGTAGCTTTTCGAGCCAACCAGGCTGACCGGGACAGCCAGATTGTTGACGATGTGCAGCATTGCGACGGTCACGATAAAGGCGAGATAGAACCAATTTGCGACGTAGATATGCGGCTCGCGGCGCTTGGCGAGCGTGGCGACAAAGACCGCTAGATACGCGACCCAAACCACCGCTAGCCACAGGTCAACATACCATTCCGGCTCGGCATATTCCTTCGACTGGGTGATGCCGAGCAGATAGCCGGTTGCCGCCAGCACGATGAACATCTGATAGCCCCAGAACACAAATCGCGCGAGGCCGGGAAGCGCCAATTGCGTGCGGCACGTGCGCTGCACCACATAGAAGCTGGTGGCGATCAGCGCATTACCGCCAAAGGCAAAAATCACTGCGCTGGTATGAAGCGGACGGACGCGGCCAAAGTTGAGATAGGGTTCAATATTGAGCCACGGGAACGCAAGCTGCATTGCAATAAACAGGCCCGCCGCAAGGCCCGCGAGACCCCAGAACATGGTCGCGATGACGCCCCAGCGCACCGGATCATCGTCATACTTTGATGGCCCGTCGGGCATCTTGAAAAAGCCGCCCAACTTTGCTGTGGGGTCGAAGCGCATTGCGCTCATCCACATCAACACGAAGCTGACAATAGCGACAATCGCGGCGTGCGCGGCAAAGCCTCTATCGGCCGCCCCTGCGATCACTCCGATCGAGAGAAGAAGTATGAGGAACCAAAGCCCCGTGCGACTAAGCGCAGCTTCCGCTTGCATGAAAATCTCCGTCCATTTTGATGCTGACGTAATCCGCGCCAAACACCCCCGCATTGATTCAGATCAAATTTCTAGATTACGGTCAAGCTGCGTTTTGCAAGCTGCCAGAGCGCTGTTTCAATGCACTCAATGAACTCAGCAGAACGCCGGACCTTCCTTGCGTTTCAATCAAGCCCCGCTCGCGCATGAGCGAAAATTGCCGGCTCACCGTCTCGATGGTCAGGCCAAGGCTATCGGCGATGTCCCGGCGCGACATCGGCAAATCGAGAAGCATGCTTGCTCCCGCGTCTGCACTGGTGCCAATCCGCTCCGCCATCCCCAGCAGAAAGCTCGCGAGGCGCTCACTTGCCGTCTTGCGTCCAAGGGCGATGGTCTTCTCGCGGCTCCGCTTAAGCGAAAGAGCATGCCGATTAAGCAGCGTTTCAAGAATCTGTGAATGCCCTTGCGAGCGCTCAAGAAAAGGGCCGTATGGGAAAGCGAGAAAATTGGTGTTCCGCAAGGCACTGAGCGAGTAACGATGCGCTCCATTGGCCGGGACCGTGAGCAGGTCTTCCGCAAAGTAGAACGCAACAACCTGTTCTCGTTCATCCGACGCGTGCGCCACAAGCTTGATGGCTCCATCGCCGACAAAAACCAAACTGTCGCCGCCATCATCAAGCTGCGATGCGCAGTCCGCCTGTAGTGCATGAACCCGCGCAAGAGCGGCATACTCTATGCGCGCCTCCGCCGATAAATCGCTGGGTAGCAGGCAGCGACTAAAACGCTGAAATATGTCTGTAGTGTCGCTCATCATGCGGGCTTTGACACAAGACTTGTTTGCAATCTTTGATTTGGATCAATGAACGCAAATATCGCCACGTTATTCCTGAAACCGACGCAGCAAGAAACCTAGGCCGCAATGGGCGGCCACTGCTGCGTCCAAGGTAAAAAGGCATGAAACGCGTACTTACAATTGCAAGCCTGGCTTGCGCTTTTTTGAGCGACCCTGCGATGGCGCAGGACCGCGCAGGCGACGTGCAGGCCAAGCTACTTGGCACTGCAGTATTGACTGACGGCAAGATTGAACAATTCAATGTCGATCTGGTCGGGCTACCTGCCGATACGCAAACCGAGGCAAACGACAATGTCGTCCCGACGGTGGCTATCGAATACTTTCTTAGCGACAACATCTCTATTGAGACGATCGCGGGGATCACTCAGCATGATGTCGATGCAATATCCGGATTGCCAGGGGCCGAGCTCGTTTCCGATGCTCAGCTCATTCCGGCGACGGTCACCGCAAAGTATCACTTCGACGTTGGCGGCGTGAAACCATATGTTGGCGCAGGGCCATCATACTTCCTCTGGGTGAGTGACAAGCCCGGTGCCGCAACAATTCCTTTGGGTGTGACAGATACCGACCTGTCCGACGAGCTTGGCTTTGCTTTACAAGCCGGCTTCGACGTCGATATTGGCGATAGCGGCTTTGCGGTTTCTGTCGATGCCAAGCGATACTTCATGGACACCACAGCGCGCTGGTTTGCAGGTGACACGCTCGTTATCGAAACCGAGCACAAGCTCGACCCATGGGTTTTGAGCGCGGGCGTGGCTTACCGGTTCTGACGATCTGAGGGAGAAGGACAAGTTTGAGTAGCAAAGGACAGCCTCAGCCCGCCCCGATAGCGATTGCAAGCGACCTGACCGTCAGCGATCTTCTCGCCGCGCTCTCGGCTGGTTGGCGTGACTTTCTGGCGCAGCCTAAATTCGGGCTGTTCTTTGCCTCAATTTTCGCGGTAGCAGGCATTGTTCTGTTCTATCTGGTGATTGCCAAGGGTGAGACCACCTGGCTGATCCCGGTGGTATCTGGCTTTCCCCTCATCGCCCCCTTCACAGCAGTCGGCCTGTATGAAGTAAGCCGCCGCCGCGAGGCTGGTCTGCAACTTGGCTGGGGCGCGATACTCGGAGCGGTCGGTGGCCGAGGCGACGGTCAGATATTGAGCATGGGCGTGATCATGTTTGTCGCCTTCGGTTTCTGGATGATCGTCGCACATGCAGTCTTTGCCATCTTTCTGGCCGAGGCGGGGCTTGGCTCCAATCCGCTAGCCCTCTTCACAATTCCTGCTGGCGTAGCAATGCTTGTTGTTGGCAGCATTGTTGGCGGGATCATGGCTTTGGTATTCTACATGATCACAGTAATCAGCCTGCCGATGCTGGTTGACCGCGATGTGGACTTTATCACCGCGATAATTGCCAGCCTGCGCGCATTCCGGCGCAACAGGCTGGTCCTGCTCGTTTGGGCCGCAGTCATCGCGGGCCTTCTATTCCTGGCGATGCTACCCGTGTTTGCAGGCCTCCTTGTTGCATTACCTGTGCTTGGCCATGCGACTTGGCACTTATACCGGCGGACAATTGGCGGCGACTAGCAGTGCGTCTTTGACAGTCCGCTTTTTACCCCACGCCCAGTCATTCGACAAAGTTCAAAACCGGGACAGAAGGCAGACTGCTCTAGTGCTCAGTCACACAGGCCCAATCGAGAGCAAACCGCGCTAGATACTTACGCAATCGATCTGCGTCATTGGTCGATTTTCTGGCCTTCCGTGAGTTTTCAAACAGTGTACGTCCGGCCTCCGAAAGGCTACGACTTTTGCGGCAAGTCTCGATCACAAAGCCCAATTGCACACGATCAAATGGATCGAGTGCGCCGAGCTTGCCTGAAGCCAGCATTGCTTCAAGCCATTCATTTCCGGGCACATCGCTTGGCCGCGCGCCTGACCAAAGCGACGCCAACCGAGCCTGCTCCAGCTCGACCGACTTCCGGTCAATCCGGCCATTTGGTGAAAGCGTGGCCATACGCGTTACACTGGCTGCTAGGTCGCGGAAATTGCCTTGCCAGAGCGCGGCGGGGCCCTCCGCAAATCCAAGATAGGCCTCTCTCGCCTCCTTGTTGAAAGTCACACGGGTTCCTTCACGCTCGGCAAATTGCTCAAGTTCGTAGTCTAAGTTTGGCGCAATATCTTCGCGCCGTTCGGCGAGCCCCGGCAGAGTGAACGTCCAAAGGTTGAGCCGAGCGAACAGATCCTCGCGAAAATTGCCAGCCGCGACTTCCTCGACAAGATTGCGATTTGTTCCTGCAATCAGTTGGAACTTGCTGATCGCTTCTTTGTCGGCCCCCACCGGCAAGAACCGCCCCTCCTCAATCGAGCGCAGGATCATGGCCTGTTCGTCCAAACCCAGTTCCCCGATCTCATCGAGAAACAACACACCATTATCTGCGCTGAGCAGCAGCCCGGGACGATCTTGTGAAGCCCCTGTAAAGGCTCCTTTCTTGTGCCCGAACAGTGCTGACATGGCGCTGTCACCTTTCAAGGTTGCACAGTTTACCTCGACAAAGGGGCCGGCAACCTGATGCCGCAATTTCTTCAGCTCGTAGACCTTGCGGGCCAACTGGCTCTTACCGGCTCCGGTTGGCCCCAGAAGTAAGATTGGAGCGCGGCTGCGCACGGCGACTTGCTCAATCTCCTCAATCATGCGGTTGAACGAGTCGTTACGGGTTTCGATTCCGCTCTTGAGAAAGCTCGTGCTTTCTACGCTTGCCTCAGCAAAGCGGGTGGCAATGGAGTCGTAGCGCGAGAGGTCGAGGTCGATTGAGGCCCAAGTGCCAATCGGCTGCGGCTGGCCCCTACGAGGTTGGGTCTGAAGTAGCTTGCCCGGCAGAAACCGAGCCTCGGTCAAGAGGAACATGCAGATCTGCGCGACATGCGTGCCTGTCGTGATATGCATCAGATAGTCTTGGGTATCCGGATCGAATGGGAACTCGCGCGCGAAATCGTGGAGTTTTCCGTAAACCTCTTCAAAATCCCACGCATCGTCGAAATCCAAAAGCTGCGGCACGACTTCTGTTTCAGGAGAGACATCGCGAATGTCCTCGATCACGCGATCCGCAAGGCGTTGATGATAGCTGCCATGCAGCAGAATGAAGCGATCCACCCGCAAGTCGTCTTGCATGCAAATGCTGACTGTTGGCCGCCACTTATTCCAGCGGCTGGGGCCGAACTTGGCAGCATCGAGCGTTGAGCCAAGAAATCCAATGACGGTGAGTGGTTTCATCCTAAACTTATACATTTTTATAATTCTAGATACAACAAGATCGTATCCTGGTGGATGGGTAAATCTACCCTTCCAGCTGAAAGGTTGATTTTATCACTATGAATCAATGTTTTAATGCAATCTTAGCCTCGGCAAATCGAGTTTGGCACGCTCTCTGCAGTGTACTTGGCGTCAGGCTTGTCGAACACCTGACGTAGCAGCCGGGAAATGAGCGGTCGGAATGGGCCGACCGCTCAAAGCCGGTGAAACGCAATTCGAAGTGGAGTTGGACTATGGCCAACAAGAACCTGTTTACTAGCGCAGTCGCAAAGATCATGCCGCGCACCGATGCCTTCAACCATGAGGGTAGCATTGCCTACGCCTATGGCCCCGAAGCAAAGCTGGCGCAGCTAGCTGCGACCGGCACGCTATCAGATGGCTTCTATTCAGGAGCGCAGGCGCAGCTTGCGGACGTGCTTGATACAGCCTCGAAGGTCGATGCCGAGTGGGTCGCCAAGTGCGCGATCTATGCCCGCCAGTCAGGTGCGATGAAAGACATGCCTGCACTGCTTACCGCGGTGCTGACCATGTCAGACCCAGACCTTTCGGTCCCGGTGTTCAAGCGTGTGATTGATAACGGGCGTATGCTGCGCAACTTCGTGCAGATCATGCGCTCGGGTCAGATCGGTCGTACCTCGCTCGGCTCGCGCCCAAAGCGCCTTGTGCGCGAATGGCTCGAGCAAGCCTCGTACCGGCAGCTGATGCATGCAGCGACGGGCAAGGACCCAAGCCTGGCGGATATCGTCAAGATGGTTCACCCTGCTCCTGCGGATGCGGGTCGGCGCGCCTTCTATGGCTGGCTGATTGGCAAGCCATATGATTTGGAGGCCCTGCCTGCGGAAATCGCGGAATTTGAGGCGTGGAAGAAGGACCGCTCGCGGCCCTTGCCTGAAGTGCCTTTCGAATGGCTGACGTCGTTTGAACTGACGCGCAAGCAGTGGGCCAAATTGGCTGACCGCATGGGCTGGCAGGCATTGCGTATGAATTTGAATACGCTGGCACGTCATGAGGCTTTTGGTCTGAAGGGTGTTGAGGATAGGGTGGCCAAACGGCTGTCAGATCCCGCAGCATTCGCGAAGGTCAAGCCGGCACCATATCAGCTGATGACTGCGCTAACTCAGGTTGGCGACGGCGTTCCGCTGAACGTGCAGGCTGCGCTTGAGAAAGCGCTCGAGGCATCGGTCGCAAAAGTGCCGAAGCTCAAGGGTAACGTGATTGTTTGTCCGGATGTTTCCGGCTCGATGCAATCGCCCGCAACCGGATATCGCAAAGGTGCGACGTCGGTTGTCCGGTGCATTGATATTGCGGCCTTGGTTGCAGCAGCAGTGCTGCGCACGAACCGTAAGGCACGCGTACTGCCTTTTGCAGAGCGTGTAGTCGATGTGGAGCTGAAGCCATACGCTCGGCTGGCCGCGAATGCGGAGAAGCTGGCGTCGATCTGGGGCGGCGGGACCAATGTCTCCGCCCCGCTGGCCAAGCTGAACCGCGAGAAGGCCAAGGTTGATACTGTTGTGATCGTTTCGGACAACCAGTCCTGGATCGATAACAACTATTACGGCCCCACGGCGGTGATGACGGAATGGAGCAAGCTGAAAACCCGCAATCCGGGCGCGAAGCTGATCTGCATCGACATCCAGCCATACGGCTCGACCCAGGCGAAGGATCGCAAGGACATTATGAATGTCGGTGGTTTCACCGATGCGGTGTTCGGCGCAATGGCGCGTTTTGCCAATGGCAACGCACGCGATTGGACCGAAATCGTTAACGAAGTGGAGATTTTTGAACTGAAGTAAGAACTGAAGGTCACGGCGAATGCCGAATAGGACTACATTTAGGATGCAGTGGTCGCGGGTTCGAATCCTGCTCGTCGAGAAACCGACGGTAGCTCAGTCAGGTAGAGCTCTGATCCCGCAAGGGAGCGTCTTATTCAAACTTGTCGCCGTGACCTTTGATCGAATGAATTTTTGGAAAACAGCCGTGGCGAATGCAGGCTGGGACTACATCCTCCACAACGATAGGCCCCGCTGGGAAAAGCGCTCCGACTTCGTGTAAACGGGCTGGAGAGATCGGGTTCAAATCCCGCTTAGGAATAGTAGCTTAAGGGGCGCCGTCTCGGCAATTTTTGTCGCCGCGACTGTTTTTCAAATCCACGGCGAATGCCGCGAAGGACTACATCGACTGTTAATCGCCAGGTCGCGGGTTCGAGTCCCGTCAGGCCCACCAATTGCGGGCCTGTAGCTCAGCAGGATAGAGCAGGAAACGTCTTTTGCACCAAACTTGTCGCCGTGGACTCAAATTGAAAAAAATGCTGGCGGATGCCGGTGGGACTACATTGGACAACGGTGGTTCGAATCCACCCCTGAAGAAGTTCAGGACGTCTCATCAACTCTCGCCGCCAGTACAAATGAACCAAGTTGGCGAATGCCGGCGGGACTACATGGTTAGAGCGCCTGTGCATGCAGGAGGTCGGCGGTCCGAATCCGTCCCCGGGCAACCGGAGTAGCTCAGAAAAACGTCTCGCCAGAACCTTGTCGCCGGCACCCTGCGCTCAAACAGCGAAGCGGCAGGGCAATGAAATAGAATGCTAAAGGAGGTCGCCATGACCGATACGAAATACGAATATACCCATGTGGAAGGCGGCGCTCCAATCAAGTCTTGGACGCGCGGCGTACCCGTTGATGACAAAGCGCGGGATCAGCTCGCAAAGGCGGCCAAGATGCCATTTATCTTCAAGCATGTGGCAGCGATGCCCGACGTGCATGTCGGTATTGGCGCGACTGTTGGCTCAGTCATCCCGACCAAAGGCGCGGTTATTCCCGCTGCGGTTGGGGTCGATATTGGCTGCGGTATGATGGCGGCCCGCACGTCTCTTATGGCGAGCGATTTGCCTGATAACCTTGCAGGGATCCGGTCTGCCATTGAGGCAGCTGTCCCGCATGGCCGGACGGCTGGTCGTGGTCGGCGGGACAAGGGCGCATGGGGCGATCCCCCACAAACCGTTGTCGATGCTTGGGCAACGCTAAAGCTGCGGTTCGATGCGCTTTGCGCAAAGTATCCGCGGCTGAAGAACACCAACCAGCTGATGCATTTGGGCACACTTGGCACGGGCAACCACTTTGTCGAGCTGTGTCTGGATACAGAGCAGCGGGTGTGGATGATGCTGCACTCCGGTAGCCGGGGTGTGGGCAATGCCATCGGACGGTTTTTCATTGAGCTTGCCAAGCAGGATATGCGGAAATGGCATATCAATCTGCCTGACGAAGACCTCGCTTACTTCCCGGAAGGGACCGACCATTTTGACGATTATGTCGAAGCAGTCGACTGGGCGCAGGACTTTGCCAAGCTCAACCGGCAAGTGATGATGACGCATGCGCTTGATGCGCTGCGGAGTCAGATCGCCAAGCCATTTGACGCGACGTGCGAAGCGGTGAACTGTCATCACAACTATGTGACGCGGGAAAACCACTTCGGCGAAAACGTGCTTGTCACCCGGAAGGGTGCAGTGCGGGCGGCCAAAGGTACGCTTGGAATTATCCCGGGCTCGATGGGCGCGAAGAGCTTCATCGTGCGGGGACTGGGCAATGCAGAAAGCTTTGACAGCTGTTCGCATGGCGCAGGCCGGGTGATGAGCCGGACACAGGCAAAGAAGCTGGTGACGCTCGATGAGCACATCGCTGACACTGCCGGTGTTGAATGCCGGAAGGACGAAGGCGTCATTGATGAGACGCCCAAGGCCTACAAACCGATCGAAGCCGTTATGTCAGCTCAGTCTGATTTGGTTGAGATTGTCCATACTTTGAAGCAGGTGGTGTGCGTGAAGGGGTAAAGCCCTTCACGCCGCTCCTGCCGCATTTTTCAAGAAGATCACTCATGCAGAATACTCCTTCAATCGCGCCGGAAGTGCGCTTGGAAATCGAAAGCCGCCTTGCACGGGTGGCCGGCGAAGACGATGTGCGCTTGTTGATGGCGGTTGAGTCAGGGTCACGGGCTTGGGGCTTCCCCTCACCTGATAGCGACTATGATGTTCGATTTCTCTATGTGCGACCGCGCAGTGCCTATCTCGGCCTGACGCCATTGCGCGATGTAATCGAGCGGCCGATTGTCGATGAAATTGATCTCAATGGCTGGGACATTCGCAAGGCTCTGGGTCTATTGCTCAAACACAATGCGGTTTTGAGTGAATGGATAGAGAGCCCGATCCGCTACATCAATGACGACTCAGTGGTGCCTGAGCTCGCTGAACTGTGCAGCCGCCATTTCAACCCGCGCGGGTATGCAAAACACTATGCTAGCTTGGGTAAACGCAGTGTCGAGCGATGGTTCGATAGTGAGGGGAATATCGCGGCGAAGCGCTATTTCTATGCGCTGCGACCGGCTTTGTCTGTCAGAGCGCTCCGGCTCGACCCTTCGAAGCGGCCGCCGATGAGCATGCAGCCATTAATGCAAGCGGCTGATCTCGCCCCGGTGATCGTCGAACAAATCAATGTGCTGATTGCGCGAAAGGCAGAAACGAAAGAGGCCGGCAACACAATTCGACTGCCTGAGATCGAGCAATTGGTACAGGAAGAGCTTAACCGAACGGACGAGGTTCCTGAAAGACTCGAGCAAACAGAGATTTTTACCGAAGAAGCCGAGGCGCTCTTCATCGAATTGGTAGATAGATAATGATTACAATTGACGGCTCAGAGGGCGAAGGCGGTGGGCAAGTGCTCCGCTATGCAGCTGCGCTCTCGCTCATCACGGGCAAGCCATTCACCATCCAAAACATTCGTGGCGGACGTCAGAAGCCCGGCATGATGCGTCAGCATGTCACTTCCATTGAGGCGGCGGCTGCCATCGGCGGGGCTGAGGTTTCAGGCCTTGCTGTGGGTAGCGACGCGCTGACGTTTCACCCTGGCGTCGTACAACCCGGCGAGTATCACTTTGCAGTCGGCACGGCAGGCAGCACCGGGCTGGTTCTACAAACGATCCTTGTTCCGCTCATGCTAGCGGATGCTCCTTCACGCTTGGTGATTGAGGGCGGGACGCATGCGATGGCTGCTCCGCCGTTTGAATTTCTCGAAAAAACGCTGCTGCCAATCATCGCTCGCATGGGCCCAAAGGTCGCTGTTGAGCTTGTCCGTCACGGTTTCTTTCCGCGCGGGGGAGGCAAGATAGAGATCGAAATCGAGCCGGCTGCGCTCACTCCGATCGATTGCATTGAGCGCGGTGATGCTCGTTCCATCAAGGCCGAAGCGATTGTTGCAGGCGTACCCTTCGACGTGGCTGATCGTGAACTCGATGCCGCCAGCAAAGTCTTATCTGATTGGCCCGAAGGCGCCTTTGCCCCTCGCCAAATTCCTGCTGGTGAAGGCCCCGGCAATGCTCTCTTGATTGAGGCGGCGTTCGAGCATGTAACCGAGATCATGTCCGGCTTTGGCAAGATGGGTTTGCCAGCTGAGAAGATTGGGAAGACCGCGGCAAAACGGATGGCCGGTTACCTTGCAAGCGACGCGTTTGCTGGCCCTTATCTGCAAGACCAGTTACTTTTGCCATTCGCACTTGCTGGCGGCGGCTCCTTCACCACTGTGAAGATCAGTCAGCATACGCGCACGGCGATGGACCTGATCAAGCTTTTCACCGGAACAGTTTTTGCGGTGAGTGAGGCCTCAAGCGGTCCCGTCTTGATCAAGGTTGACGCGGTAACCGAGTGACAGCCGCAATGGGCGCATCAACGTTCGGCGAGCTGCGGCATATGTGAGGCTTCGAGGGTGGATTGGGTTTGCTTTGAGCAGAGGTCAGATCGTCCACCTTCACCTCCAGACTCGGTCGGAAGCGGCAGTTCTAGCCACAAGCGAAGGCGGACATGTTCCCTCCCTACTTCTGGAGAAAAGAGGCAGCGGAAGGCCCAACAGACTTGATTAAACCTCTGAGTTCAAAGGCCCGACCTTCTTACAATCTCCGCCGACCTGTGGCGCCACGCTCAATCTACTCGAGTCTCGAGTCTATCGAAGTACTGCGCCGCTATACTCCGGCCTACGCGTTCATCTGCGTATTATCCGTTTACGGATCGCACGACGAGAAGCCCCACTGGTAACAGTGAGGCTAATTTATCGTTTATTATCAAGTGGATGGTGGTTGCGGGGGTTGGATTTGAACCAACGACCTTCAGGTTATGAGCCTGACGAGCTACCGGACTGCTCCACCCCGCGGCACCTATTTTCTGGCTTCAAGCGCCAGCGCCGATATCCATCGGCTTGGCTTTCCTCGCATACGCTCGGGCGGCCGGTCGCCCTTGCGAAACCCAAGGGTTCCGAAGGACAACGCCCCTTGAAATCTAGCGATCTCTAGAGACGCCAAAAGGGCTGTCCTCTCGGATCAGCCCTTTGACTTGTAAATGGGTTTTATTACCGCGCTCCCGCCAACTGCAATGCCTGGCGACGACCTACTCTTCCAACGCTTAAGCGTTAGTACCATCGGCGCTATCCGGTTTCACGGCCGAGTTCGAGATGGGATCGGGTGGGTCACAGACGCTATGGTCACCAAGCAATGAAGCTGGCGGAATGCGGTTTTAAATCGATGCGAGCTGTTCATATGTGTTTGAACTAGCAGGCGTATCCGGCTGATAAATTCTTCCTCATCGAAGACAGCCGCCATTGAAGGCAGATCTGTTATTGATGGTGCAGATTCATCAAGCGCGAAAAGAACTATTAGGACCGGTTAGCTCCACGCATTACTGCGCTTCCACACCCGGCCTATCAACGTCATGGTCTATGACGGTTCGAAGATTGCTTATCTCAAGGGAGGCTTCCCGCTTAGATGCTTTCAGCGGTTATCCCGTCCATACATAGCTACCCAGCGGCACTCCTGGCGGAATGACTGGTACACCAGAGGTATGTTCACCCCGGTCCTCTCGTACTAGGGGCAACTCCTTTCAACAATCGACGCCCACGGCAGATAGGGACCAAACTGTCTCGCGACGTTCTGAACCCAGCTCACGTACCACTTTAATTGGCGAACAGCCAAACCCTTGGGACCTGCTCCAGCCCCAGGATGTGATGAGCCGACATCGAGGTGCCAAACACTGCCGTCGATATGAGCTCTTGGGCAGTATCAGCCTGTTATCCCCGGCGTACCTTTTATCCGTTGAGCGATGGCCCTTCCACGAGGGACCACCGGATCACTATGACCGACTTTCGTCTCTGCTCGACCTGTCGGTCTCGCAGTCAGGCATGCTTATGCCATTGCACTCTCGCAGCCGGTTTCCAACCGGCCTGAGCATACCATCGCGCGCCTCCGTTACTCTTTAGGAGGCGACCGCCCCAGTCAAACTACCCGCCATAGAGGGTCCCTGATCCGGATAACGGATCTAGGTTAGACATCAGAAAACAACAGGGTGGTATTTCACAGGTTGGCTCCACTCGGACTGGCGCCCAAGTTTCAAAGCCTCCCACCTATTCTACACAGTTCTTTCCTAATGCCACTCTAAAGCTGCAGTAAAGGTGCACGGGGTCTTTCCGTCTAACCGCGGGTACTCCGCATCTTCACGGAGAATTCAATTTCGCTGAGCATATCCTGGAGACAGTGGGGAAGTCGTTACGCCATTCGTGCAGGTCGGAACTTACCCGACAAGGAATTTCGCTACCTTAGGACCGTTATAGTTACGGCCGCCGTTTACTTGGGCTTCAATTCGGAGCTTGCACTCCTCCTCTTAACCTTCAAGCACCGGGCAGGCGTCAGACCCTATACGTCGTCTTGAAGCCGACTTAGCAGAGTCCTGTGTTTTTGCTAAACAGTCGCTACCCCCTGGCCTGTGCCCCCTGAAAAGAGTTGCCTCGATTCAGGGCCTCCTTCTTCCGAAGGTACGGAGGCAATTTGCCGAGTTCCTTCAGGATACTTCTCTCAAGCGCCTTGGTATACTCTACCTGACCACCTGTGTCGGTTTCGGGTACGGTTTATACGGAGAGGCTATTTCCTGGAACGACTTGGCAGCATGTTCAATCCAATAAGAACACACTACTTCCGCCATCCGTCACACATCTCCAAGCCCACGAATATTTACGTGGTTCCCATCGACTACCCCCTTCGGGCTCGTCTTAGGGGCCGGCTAACCCTGCGCCGATTAGCGTTGCGCAGGAACCCTTGGTCTTTCGGCGAAAGGGCATCTCACCCTTTTTATCGCTACTCATGTCAGCATTCGCACTTCCGATATCTCCACCGTCGGTTACCCTTCGGCTTCATCAACTTACGGAACGCTCCGCTACCGCTCATAGTAAACTATGAACCCTAAGCTTCGGTGCATTACTTTAGCCCCGTTACATCTTCGCCGCAGGAACCCTTATTTAGACCAGTGAGCTGTTACGCTTTCTTTAAAGGATGGCTGCTTCTAAGCCAACCTCCTGGTTGTTTTGGGATTCCCACATGCTTTCCCACTTAGTAATGACTTGGGGACCTTAGCTGTAGGTTAGGGCTGTTTCCCTTTTGACGACGGACCTTAGCACCCGCCGTCTGTCTGCCAGACAAGACTCGATGGTATTCGGAGTTTGGTTAGGTTTGGTACCGCTCGCGCAGCCCTAGCCCATCCAGTGCTCTACCCCCATCGGCATACATCTGACGCTCTACCTCAATAGATTTCGCGGAGAACCAGCTATTTCCCGGCTTGATTGGCCTTTCACCCCTAAACACAGCTCATCCGAGAATTTTTCAACATTCACCGGTTCGGTCCTCCAGTGCATGTTACTGCACCTTCAACCTGGCCATGCCTAGATCGCCGGGGTTCGGGTCTAATCCAACATACTCATTCGCCCTATTCAGACTCGCTTTCGCTTCGCCTACACCTAACGGCTTAAGCTTGCATGCTAGATTAAGTCACTGACCCATTATGCAAGAGGTACGCTGTCACCCCCTATGGGGCTCCAACTGCTTGTAAGCATCCGGTTTCAGGTACTGTTTCACTCCCCTAATCGGGGTGCTTTTCACCTTTCCCTCACGGTACTGTGTTCGCTATCGGTCATGTACGAGTATTTAGGCTTGGAGGGTGGTCCCCCCATATTCAGACAGAATTTCACGTGTTCCGCCCTACTCAAGTCCTTTTCTTGTCTTTTTACATACGGGGCTGTCACCCGCTATGGCCACACTTTCCAGAGTGTTCTGTTAATAAAAGAAAAGGCACTGGCCTGGTCCCGGTTCGCTCGCCACTACTACGGGAATCTCGGTTGATGTCTTTTCCTCCAGGTACTGAGATGTTTCAGTTCCCTGGGTTCGCTTCACCAAGTCTATATATTCAACTAGGTGATACCTTATCCACCTCTCTCGCCATCCCCGAAGGAATGATGAAAGAAATGGTGAAGGTGGGTTTCCCCATTCGGAAATCGCCGGATCAAAGTTTGCTCACAACTCCCCGACGCTTATCGCAGCGTGCCACGTCCTTCTTCGCCTGTACATGCCAAGGCATCCACCAAATGCTCTTACCTCACGCTTGAGAATCCACACCATCAACAACAGGCCTGCATAAAGACCAGCCGTCTTAACGATAGTGAGGAAAAATTATCTCAGCCAGATAATCAATTTGATTGATATTGTGATGCATAGACTAAACGTGAGAATGGTCGGCTAGACCATCCAAACAATCTATGCGCCACGGCATCGATTTATAAAACCCATTCACAATGTCAAATGCGGCGGACAATCCGCCTACTCGTGTCAAGCACGAGATCTCTTTCTTTCCATCCTGGAGAATATCTTTGGCGCCAGCGCGTAGCGTAGCGAACTTGTCTGGTGGAGCCTATCGGGATCGAACCGATGACCCCCTGCTTGCAAAGCAGGTGCTCTCCCAGCTGAGCTAAGGCCCCTTAAAGCCAGACAAAATTGGTAGGCCTGAGTGGATTTGAACCACCGACCTCACCCTTATCAGGGGTGCGCTCTAACCAACTGAGCTACAGGCCTATAGAAGCCCGCACGGCCTTTAAACCGCGCCATAAATATGGGCGGGGCGTGAGCCAGCTCAGGCAAATACAGCCCACGCGTTACAGCGTGCGCTGATCTCCAGTGATGAAAGGACATGAGGACGACGGCAATGTTCTTTGAAAAGTCGCGAAGCACTTCCAGAGGCAAGCTCCGGCGCTTTCGTGACAATCCTTAGAAAGGAGGTGATCCAGCCGCAGGTTCCCCTACGGCTACCTTGTTACGACTTCACCCCAGTCGCTGAACCCACCGTGGTTGGCTGCCTCCAGTAAACTGGTTAGCGCACCACCTTCG